>CAJXPE010000005.1 GCA_913057965.1 uncultured Marixanthomonas sp.
AGATGTAGAGAGGTCTCGTGGGCTCGGAGATGTGTATAAGAGACAGATATAACATATCAACCATTCTAAGCGGTTTACTTTGCACCGCCGAGGCTGTTTTTACAACAAAACCTTCTTCTTGTAGTTTACCTGCCAAGCGTTCAATCGTACTGACTGTATTTCCTTTTTTGGAAAGCTTATTTCCTATGTAGAGTATGTTTTTTCTTTTTTTCATAGGTAATGTTTAATAGTGCCAACCCATATATAAAAGCCGGGGCGGCAATACGCATGGAAGAGTGATTGATGGTTAAAAACCAGAAGGCCAAAAAAGCAAACAAGTATGGATTACTTTGGTTGGTAAACCAAAATAAAACTGGCGCTATTATTAAAATAAAAATAGCAAAAACACCTAAAATTCCATGTTCAGATAGTAATCGGCTTAACTCATTATGAGTAGCCGAAACTATCCCAGTATTTTTTTTACGGTATTCTTTCACTTTCCCTACACCTATTCCCGTAACAGGAAATTCATAAAAGGCCTCTAATTCGGAAGCTATTAGTTTAGTTCGTCCTGTAGTAATATCTTCTTTAAGCTCTCCTGCAGCATTTTCATTAGAGTATCGTTTATCGATAAGCCCCAATGTTGCTATGGAAGAAGTAACCCAAATGCCAAAAATAACTAATGAAGAGATACCTACTTTTAAAATTACGCTTCTTTTAGAGGTAACTTTAGAGGAAAAAATATAGAATACTATAAATACAATTGCACAAGCTGCTGCTGTAATAATACCACCTCTAGAAAACGTTACAATACCTCTAAAGCCTACTAACCCTAACAATAAAATATCAACACTATTAATAAACATATTTTTTATGGTCAGTAACCGAGTAAAAAGAACAAACATGCCCAATCCTAAAACCGTCGCTACTTGATTGGGTCCATACCCGCCAGAAGCTGCAAAATTGGATGAAGTACCTTGTAAAGAATCACGGATACTTGGCGTAAATAGATATAAATAGATAGTCATGCTAATAATTGGCAATAGCAATGCCTGAAGAATAAGCCTCAACCGTTCTTTTGGTATGGTACGGTTATAACAATACAAAGCTGAGATTCCCAAACATACAGGACCGCTTAAATTAAAACCAATAGCATTTCCTACGTCGGTGTCATAATTCAGGTTTATAGCTGAAAACAAAATACCAGGCACCAATAAAAACAGATAGAATACATATGGCCATGAAGTGCGAGTAAATCCTCTGTAAAACATGCCTAAGACTAGAAACCCAATCACAGCATATTTAGCAAACTCATAGGTAAACGCCCCACCGGTCATTCTTGATAGTACCTCAAATCCTGTTACGTAAGCCGCCGCTAGTAATACCTCATCATTTTTATTGCCTTTTTTGACAATTTGATATAAAAAAAAGCATATCGCTCCGAGTAAAATAAATTTTGAAGTAAATTCAAACAAATAAATAGTATATCCTATTGCTACATGTAAGATTAGCAACTGAAGGTATGTATATGTCCGTACTGTTTTTATAAAGTGTTTATTTAAAGGTTTTTAAAAATATCATTTTGTATTCTTTCTATGTAATATGAATAGGTGAATTTTTCAGCGAGTTTATAGTTTAACCTGATCATATCATTAAATTTTTCTTCTGAAACCTGGCAACTTCTTTGGATTGCTTTTTTTATGGCCCCTACAGTACTAGCTTCTAGTAAAAACCCATTGATTTCATCAACAATATATTGATCAATGCATGAGATGTTTGATACAATAGGAATACACCCAAAATTCATAGCTTCTCCAATTACCTTTGGAAACCCTTCACTTTTAGAGGGCAGGATTAGAAAGTGACACTCTTTATATATATCGTGCACCGCTGTCCTTGATAAGGATCCATGAACTATTATTTTAGTATCCATTGTTAAGCTTTTTAAACCAACCGTTTTCTTTAAAGGACCATCGCCTACAATATGAAGTTCAGCAAATTCATCACATATTTTTTCTTCGAATGCCTGTAATACTAAAAGGATTCCTTTGTTGTCATTTAAGCCTCCTACAAAACAATATTTTTTATGTCGGACATATCGTTTACTTTTCACTATATCTTTTCCCACTTCCCTATCTTTTGATGTTAAACAAGGGTTTTCAAAAGGGATTATTTGCTTCTCATCATCTTTCCAATTACCATTTACGGTAACCGGTCTATTTTGATGTCTTAATAGCCATCTTTGGATAGCATACCCAAAAGGAGGTTTTTTTTGCACCCAGTTTCCTGCATATTTATACCAGCCTTTTTTGTGAGGAAAAACTGTAAACCAAGGAATCAAAAAAACACCCATTCCTGTGGGGGTACGAAGTTGAAATACATCCACTTTTTTTAATGTATTCTCAATCGTTTTAATTATCCGTGGAATACTAAAAATAACTTTCACCTTTTTTGAAAATGAATTACCTCCCACAGGCTCAAGCGGAATAAAATGTATATTAGAAGCACTATAAGGCAAAGCACTCGATGGTGGGTTATTTGAGTATAAAAAAGCCACATGATATATCTCGTCAAAATACTTTGCAAGCTGATTAATTTCAGTAACAGTCGCTCCCCACCCTACTATAGTACCATCTACACTTTTGTAATGTTCGGTATGTGAAATTATTACGAGTTTCATTTAGTTGATTGGTAGTTTTGATGTTCCGAGCTTTAATACATTTTCCGTTTAAATAGTTCTAGATACCTGCTTAAAAGTTGGAGTAAAATGAAAAATACTTTTCATCTTTAATTGGCCATCAGTCATCATTCAATATAACCAAGTAAGACTGTATTACTTTATCCCACGTAAAATTATGAGACCACATTTTTGCTCCTTCTGAATATACTTCATAGTTATTTAATATTTCTTTTAAAGCGTATTTACACTCTATCTGATTATTATTTCCTATTAGTTTTCCTGAATATTCGTCTTTTATTGCGTCCTCAATACCACAACCTTTAGTTCCAATAGCTGGTATTCCTAATGAATTAGCCTCCAATATAGCAATTCCGAAGCCTTCGACATCTCCTTTTTTAGTTCTTTCACTTAACATCACAAAAACATCAGCTTTCTGTAGTAATTCTATTTTTTTCGCTTCGCTTACACTTCCATGGAAGATCACCGCTTTTTCTACATTTAAGTTCAACGCCAATTTTTGCAACTTTTCTTTATCAGTTGGAATACCAACAATATGATATTTAATATCAGGATATTCTTGCAAAAGCGTAGGTAGCGCGTTAATAACATTGTGTTGCCCCTTTCGTTGTGATACATTTCCAACTGTAATCAATACGGGTGCTGGTGTTTGTTTTTGTTTAGGAAAAACAATCTTTTCTAAAGAAAATCCATTTGGAATTACTTGTACTTCTTTCAAATTAAGATGCGAAACCAATGATTTAGTATATTTACTCACTGCAATCACTTTATGAAACCGTTTTAAAGAAGCATTTGTCACCTTTCTATAAAAACCACCGTATAGCTGAAGCTCACTTCCATGAATCACAGCTATATATTTTTTTTTATAAAAAAGACTTAAAAAAGCTGCTAACCAAAGTGAAAATTTTCCAGAAGCAATGATCGTGTTATTATTACGAACATACTTAAAAGCAGTCTGAACACGTTTAAAGTATGTAATGAGTTTAAGATTTTTTCTTGAGATTCTAACTACTTTAAATATAACTGTTGCGTCAAAAGCAACTTCTTTTTTACCTTTTCTAGATCTTGCATCACAAACGACAGTCACCTTTTGGTTATTCTTTTGTAACTCTCTTGCCAAATGAAATGCATGGTTGCCAATACCTCCAGGCTGGGGAGGGAATTCTGCAGTCAGTATAAGAATATTATTTAAACTCACTTATTTTAGGTCCTTGTTTTATTTTTTTACTGGAAATTCTCCATGAAAGCCCCACCTGAATTAAAATGATTGGAAACAAAAATAACGAGATAAGAACTCCCAACAACAATAGTTTTTTGTTTTTCTTAAACCGATACGGCATAATAGAAGGTGGAACAGTTTTCATTAATGCCAAGATAGCTCTTTGTACACCAAAATAGTTTCTAAAAAAATACAACACACTTGGAATGGGCCGTGGTGCAAACCACTTTTTGGGTCTAAAAGCATCCCAACTTCCCATTTCACGCAACCCGCCAGACCCAACTTTTAAGTGTAGCCGCCCAGCATAAGGGTTTGAAACGTTTAAAAACCCTTCCAAATAAGCTCGTAACCCAAATTCACCATCGCCCATACGCTGTTTCTCAAATTGCCTATCGAATAGTCCTATTTTTTTAAACACCTCTTTTTTTAGCAACACATTACCCGTATCCAATTGATCGGATACCCGAAAAAAAGAATAATTCTCAGGAACTGAAGCTCCAGATTTCGATATTGACACCCCTGAAGAGATAGAGGCATTAAAAACCTCTAAACACTTTAGGTGATATTCAATCCAATCCTTTTCTATTCGGCTATCATCATCAAAAAGTAATAATAAGTCGCTGCTAGACTCCTCTATTGCTACATTACGCGCTAACCATAGTGCCTTTTCCTTTTGGTGAATCACTTTAAGTTGTAACGAAAAATGACTATAAAATTCTTCTTGAAACGGTTCTGATTGATCTACGACGATTACTTCGAAATTGCTGTGTGTCTGCTTTTCCAAATCGTGTAACCCATCTTTTAAATATTCATATCTATTAAGAGTAGGGATAATAACACTTACTTTTTGGTCTTCAAATATTTTTTTGGCAGCTTCCTTTTCCCAACTGGGTTGAGCTAAGGGATATTGTAAGTAATTACTTCTTTTAATGTTTCTAGTACCATACCAAGCTGCTAGTTCAATAAATGGGTTTTTAAAACTAATTAAACGGATTAACAACACATATAAAACCCAAGCTGGGTGAAAATAAAGACGAATAAAGATGTATTCATCGATTACTGGTAGTTTTTTAAAATCGGTATATCTACTAGTATTCCCTATATATCCTTTTTGCACAGCCTGCCAGGACAGATCGTATTCCTTTGCCTGCTCGGTTTTAAAATTTGGATTAGCCGTAAGCTGTTTTACTATCTCTTTGGGCAATTTAGAGAATACTGGAAAAATACTACTACCACCCCTTTTATAAAGTTGAAAATAATGTGTGGGTTGCAGGTATTTTAAAAAGGAGAAAAGCATCGATTATTGTATAACTTGTTTAAATGAATTAAATGTTCTCTCACTACTAAAATTAGCATCGTACAAATTCTTGAAATAATTCGAATCAGAACCATTACCTTCTAAGTACTGTATTATTTTAGTGGCTAGTTCTTGTGTATTTAAAGGATCAAATTGAAAATTATGTATTGTTTCAGTTGACTCTAAAAATTCTAGAGCTCCAAATCGTTCAGAAACCAACACTGGAATGCCCAGGCTAATAGCTTCTAAAAATACAAACCCGAAAGACTCATACAAACTAGGTAAAACTATTAAATCCATAGCTTTATAAAATCCATGCATTTTCTCAATAGAAAGATCGCCTAAAAATACAACCTGCTCAGCCAATCCCTTTTCTTTACTATATTTTTTTATTTGTTCTGAATTATTACCCGTACCAGCAATATAAAGTTTAAAAGATGTATCAAAAGTTTTCTTTACCGTTAAAAGTGCGTCTAATAACAATTCATGATTTTTCCCTGTGACTAAACGACCAGGACACCCAATTTTAAAACCGTTTGATTTTTCTATTTCTAATGTTGACTCTGAAATACTTGAAATGGCTGTCCAAAAAGGCACAATATGAATTTTCTTCTTAGAAACAGAAAAAGTAGTGTTAAGGTCTTTTTTTAAACGAGGTGAGTTTACAACTACCTTATCGGCAAGTTTGGACACCCATTTTTTAATAAAAATATTAAAAAGCTTTGGTTTGGTGTGGCTACTTTCAGTATGAAACCAAGCTATATTCTTGGAAACTCCGGCTAGTTTACCACATAGTAGAGCAGGATATACATAGTTAAAGTTTGAAACAATAACATCTGGTTTCACAGAATTGATAGTTTTATAAGTTGCATAGTAGTTTTGCAAATAGCCTCCTTTCTTTGCTATAAAAACAGGTATTCCATTAACTACTTTTTTACTACTAGCGCCTTTTAATGAAAAGACCGTAACGGTATGACCTGCTGTGGTTAGTTTTTTGCATAAATCGAAGAAAAATCCAGAAAGAAAACTTTTGCTATATGTAAAAAAAAAAAGAAATTTCATTTCAATATTTTATTTTTATAAAAAAAAGATACTATTTTTATATAATTTGACATGCCGACAAATCTAATTAGGTTATTTTTTACATATTTACTAATTAAATAAAATATTGTTTGTTTCTGTTTATAATTATTTTTATTGGCGTGTGGTACTCTGCTTATCTTTCCAAAGAGGGTGCGAGGAATTTTTTCATTTAAAAATTTACACAAATCTATCCAGGATATTTTGGATATTTCTGTAAAATAATAGTTTTTTGGATTTTCCTTTTGATATTTTTCTGCTTCTTTATAATAACTATCATAAAATCTCAAAAATACAGCTTTATTTTCCTGATTTTTGAAAATTTTAAAATATGGATACGATAAATAGTTATTTCCTTGCCCTCCATATGAATTATAGAAACTATTCCACCATTTTTCCCTATCGCGATAAAGAATTATAAATTTTACTTCTTTCTTTTCACAAAATTGCTTCCATTCAAAACACCAAGGATAATCTTGGAAAGCATTTGCTTGGTTATAGCGTTGAGCTAAATGAAAATCATTGCCTTTTATAATATCAATATCTGGTCCAGAAACCTTATAACCTAGCATTCTTAACATTACAGTTATGGTAGAGGTTCCTGTCTTGGGCAACCCAATAACAATTATTTTATGTGTTTTTTTATTTCTCAAATTTTATTTTGGCATTAGTTTTCATAACATAATGAAAAAATCTTCCCAAAGTTAACTTTTCATTCCAAAGGACTCGATTTGCGTGTTGTAAATCTGTAAAACATTTAGAAGATAAGGCACTGTGAAATTCGTTTACTTTTTGTACTATAAGATGTCGTTCATTATACTCCACCCAAACTACATGCTTTTTCCAGGAAATCACTTCGTTTAAAGGCAGTGAGCAATCTGTATTGATAAATACAGGAATGCGTCCCATGGCTAGGGTTTCATAAAAACGGACTGAAAAATTACCCGCGCCACGTATACAGACCACATAGTCTGAATCTTTTAAGTTATCATAAAATTCCAGCGTGCTTTTATGGACATCTTTATCTGTCGTTACTCCAGCACGGTATTTTTTTCGAAGTATAAAATTAGTTTTTACTTCTTGGGATGCTTCCAATCTTTTTAATACAGAAGCCCTTAAATAGGACGTAGACAGTATTTTTTGGGGTTCTGCTTTTGAGAGTCCCACAAAACTTTTTATATTTCGTAATATAGTTCGCAGCTTTTCTTGTATTGCATTAAAAAAAGAAGCATTGGCCTGCCCACAAAAACCGATAATAGGTTTAGGGGTATATTGTCTTTGAAATACCTGATCATTTTTAAAATATTTCTTTAAAGGATCTGATATAAAAGCAGGAAGGGATTGTTCATTTTTTGAAAATCGAGATTTATAGCCACTTTGTCTAAAGATGCATAGATTTTCTATATGGGGAACTTGAACTCCAAAATCACCTGCATTATAGACCATGACTTCTTTGTTTAGTCCTTGACATTTTTTCACAAAAGCTAAAGCCTTTTCAGTTTGGTGCGTTTTTATGTAATAATTCCAGGCCATAGGTAAAATAGCGACGTCTGCTTCTTCTAAAACGTTGGTAAAATCAAAATCGATTTCCGATACGCCATACATCAACTTTCTTTGAGCATCCGTGAAATTTTCACCTTTAATAAATGGTTTTAATAGCGGGAATACTAATCCACGGTAGTGTTTGTTGTAGTGTGATGTTGGATAGTAGAGTTTCACTGGGATAAATATACTGTTTCCAAGGTTAATATTATAAGAATCAAAAAACCGTTCTCGATACACTTTGATTAAACTGTCTATGGACAGGTTCTCGATATAATTTAGCTGCCGTACCGGCAATCTAAATCACTCGAACTGACACCCTAAACAACCGTCAGGTCGAGTGCTCCCGAAGAACGAAGGGAATGTATCGAGACCACATTTGCATCAAGACCCGATTATGAATAAAAAGCAGCAAACTCAGCTTGTTGCTTTTCAATGCTAAGCTCATTCTTTACCCGATCAGCGGCATATTCGGTTAGTTGTATTTTTTCTTCTTCTGAAAGTTTTATTACCTGTTCTATTTGTTCTGCCAACAATTTAGGGTGTAGCTTTGGTACCACCCACCCAGTTTCACCATGTAATACATTTTCAGCAAGTCCTTCGGCATTTGAAACAATACACAGGTTTTTCATCGATTGCGCTTCCAAAATGGCATTGCAAAACCCTTCCGAAATGCTGTACTGTAAATAGATGGTTGCTTTTGCATATTCCTTTTTCACTTGTTCCCTGTTCAGCGTCCCAGCAAAGATAACATCTTCTTTTATGCCCAATTGTAAAGCCGCAAACGCAATCCGCTCCCGTTCTTTTTTAGAACCACTACCTACAATAGTATACGTAAAGGGTATTCCTTTCTTTTTTAAAATTGCCAACGCTTCCAGCATCAACACATACCCTTTTTTCCAGTGCAGGCGGCCTACCGTTAGAAATCGAACAGGTTCCGTTGGTTTCAAAGCTTGATTATGTTCCAAAGCCATACTTTTTGATGGGCAGGAGAAAAAATTGACATCGATAGCCGGCATTATTTTCTCCACCGGAACACTTTGGGGCAGCCTCATTTTATAGGCTTTATCTAACAAACCATCTGAAATGGTATGGACTTTATCAACTTGTTCCCATAATAGATTATAGCAACCAGGATGTTTTAATGGGTAAATGGCAATATCGAACCCTCTAAAACTAACTGCCATCTTTGCACCAATAGCTTTAGCCACGTTCTCACTGCCTATAGCTTGCGTTGCAAAGCCATAATGCACCCAATCCAGCTTTGCTTTTAATAGATGTGCATTGAGATATGTTTTTTTTAAAAGCTGAATAAGCCCAGTTCCTGCTTTTCGTTCTAAATTACTATACCGCACTATCGTAGGCAGATAAGGTAAAAGCAATAAAAACGCTTTTAAAAAATACCATCCTTGAAGAAATGGATTTGAAATTACTTTTGGAGAACAAACTATCGGACAAAGATTAAAATCACCTTTTTTATACTGGCAATATAAGCGTACGTCAAATCCTCTCTCTTGCAACCCTTTTATTTTAGATATAAAAAAAGTTTCGGAGTAGCCGGGGGAATTGGGTATGACGAGGCCTATTTTCATTTTAACTACTTATTATTCTCTTATAAATATTCTCATAAGCTTGTACCTCTCCTTTTATAGAGTGGTTCTCCTTAATTTGTTTTACACCTTGCTTTAATATTTTATTTCTTTCATCTTGTTGTAAATAATAGATATTTACAATTTTTTCAATTAATTCGTCTTTGTTTTTTAAATCAAATATATACTCAGAATTTAACAAGTACTTAGCCCCACCCCCCGAGTCTGAGCTTAAAACAGGAACTCCACATGCCATAGCTTCTATAATTGAAACAGGCAAACCTTCATTAAGAGAGGGAAGAATAAATAAATCTAAAGTATTTAAAGCTTTTGGAACCCTTTTGTTTTCAATAAAACCGTGAAATTGAACCCGATTTTCTAACGTATGTTTTTCTATATATTCATTTAAAAATTTTCTATACTCTTTTTCTTCATTACCATATAAATGCAGGACAACATTTTCGGGGAGTGACAGTAATGACTTAACTAAAAACAATTGGTTTTTATTTGTATTAATATTCCCTATGCACCCAATATTAAACGTATTACGAGATGTTTTTTTTAAAGGTTTAAAAATATCTGTATCCACCCCGTGCGGAATAAACGAAATTTTATTTTGAAAAAAAGAAATGTTAAAAAAACGCTTTTTCATTTCTGGATTATTATATGCTATATGATTTGAAAATATACTTTTTAAAAACCACCTTTTAGACAAAGCATTATTTTTTTTTGTATATAGATATTTTACTCCTGAAAATCGACTAACAAGCGGTTCTATATAATTTGATTTATAGTCCCAAGAATGAATTATATCTATGTTATTACTTTTTATAGCTTTACGAAACCGAATTATATCGATTTTAACCTTACCTGTATATTCAAAAACAATACGCTTGTCTAACGGAATCACTTCGGGTATTAATTCTGGATATTTTTCAACACAAACGTATGGATCAAACTTTGTTTTATTTATTTTTTTGAATAAAGACAATAAAACATACTGACTGCCCGCTGTTTTAAAATTGGGGATGGTATATAATATTTTTATTTTATTCTTTTGAATCAATTATTAAGATTTTGAAGTTTTATACAAATCGTATATTCTCTACTCATTAGCATCTTTTATTTTTTTGATCAACCTACTATATAATACAGAATATGGTACCCTTTGAAAAGGATTGTGTAATAAAGTTTTAAGTATAGAAGTATAAAAAGCACTTGAATATTTCGAGCGTAACTCCAATTCTTTTTGATTCCTTAGTGCTTTCTGGTAAATAGAAGCACTTATTATTTCTGGGTATTCATAATAAAAAGATCTTAACAGTTCTCTATTAGCCTTAAAATGAATTTCTTTTTTGGAAGTTACAGAATCCCGCTTTGTCCTCCTATCCAGTCTCACCAATATTACCGAAAGTCCGTAAATTTTCGAGACAAGCGAAAATCTTAAGAAATAAGCCCAATCTATAGGAACATTTGGATAATGTTGTGAAAAATAAAGACCATATTTAATGTGCACAGATTTTCGGAACATCATACAACTATTTACTATTTTTGTTTGGTTTATATAATTTAATAAGAATAATTCCTCACCTTCAGGATATTGATCTTTGTGAACCAAAAGTCCAGGAAATTTAGATGTGACTTTTTTTCCATTCCAAAATTCTGCAATTCCAGAGACCAGCCCAATATCAGCTTTTCTATCCAATAGCGCTACTTGTAATTGTAACCGATCAGGATAGTAATAGTCGTCTTGCTCTGCTATAGCTATATATTTACCTTTAGTATTAGCCACCAACCTATTCATTGTAGGACCCAAACCAAGATTTACTTCATTTTCTAAGATGGTCATTTTTTGAAAAGAAGATTTATAAGAAAGCAAAATTTGTTTACAACGATCTTTTGTGCCATCAATGCAAGCAATTAACTCAAAATCATTAAACGTTTGAGCTATCAAGCTGTTTAAAGTAATTTTTAGCGTTTTTTCACCATTATAAATAGGGAGTATAACTGAAACCTTCATTTTATAGTTACTTATTACATTTCTTTTTCCACACCGCCAATGTAAGCAACATACTAACTGGATGCGAATACGTAACAGCATCTACCGCTTTAAACGAATTATAAAACCGGGCTACCAACGATTTTGAAATAAAGAGGTGAAAATCTTTGTCGAAAATATAGTTTTGTAACTGTTCATCATTCTCCATACCTACAAACTGTAGCTCCCAATTTCGTTGTATATACGGTTTCCCCATTTTTTCCTTTACAGTTCGTTTAAGTTTATTGCCTATGCGATATGGTAAATTATTGGGCGCTTTATTTTTTTCAAAAGTATATAAATTATAAGGTCTTTGTGCTTGCCACGTTATTTTTGCCAACTCAGGAGCTTGTTTTTTTATATACGCTAGCTGTAATTTTCTATCTGCTAAGTATTCCTCAGGGATCGTACAGATAAACTCACACATACGATCATCATAATAGGGTAACGTTATAGGGTGTGCCGCTTCAAAAACAGATAAGTTTACCGAAGTCCATCGCGGAGCCCAGTATAAACTTTTAAACGCCCGTACTTTTGCGCTTGGTTTTTCAATTGTGATGTTAGCAAGCAAGTTTGAAATCCTTTGCCGTAGATAGTCCTCAAAAGCCCCTTTCAATTCCCATTCATCCCAAAGTGCCGTTGCCAATTCCATGCCGCCTTTTTTGATGATTTTTTTTAAAATCACTTCTGGTAATTGTTCTTCGGTTACTGTTTCTTCTATTCCACAATCAAAAAACACATCGCCCCAATGTCCCAATGAAAAAACACCATTCATTTTTTCTAGATCATCTAGTACAGCCATTTGCCGCGGATGGGTAAAATCGGAATAACAACTATTAATTTTAGCAAGTTCTTTAAGTTTTGACCATAGGTATCCAGGTTCTACAGTAAATTCCTGAAACTGAAATCCACAGGTTTTTGCTATTTCTTTTGCTATTTTATGTTCTGGATAGCCTCCTTTAAACGAATAGCTATACGATGATACCGGGTTTTCCAATTTTGATAGGGCAACAGCTTGTGTCCTACTATCCAATCCACCGGATAATGGCAATATAATGGAGTTTTTAGCAACTTGTTCCGCTATTATTTGCTCAAAGAGTGATGTAAATTCGTCCAAAGCAGTTTGAAATGGTATATCTCTTGGACTGTAATGCCATGTAAACCAAGGCTTGCTTTCAATCCAAATGCCGCGTTCGTCAATGGTATTTTCGGAAGCTGGGGGAAGTACTTTTTCATTCTGCCAATAGGTGTCCGTATCCAAAAAAAAACCCGTAGCTGCGAAAATACAGATTGCCTTTTTGTCCAATTCATTGGGCGCATGCACCTTAACAAATTGTTGATGGGTTGGAATTATTGGGGTTTTTATTGTTTTCAAAAGTGAGGTTAATTGGTATCGGTGTCTTCGATACATTCTGAAAGCAATATCTATTTTTCTTTTAAATTTTACACAAGGAAAGCTTTCAGAACACTCAGACACCTATGAAATTTATATTGATAAAACAAATATACAGAATTAAGAGGAGCGCAAAACTCTCTCGTCTGCCACAGGCGCAGATCCCTACTTCGACTTGGCTCAGCATAGGTTTTTAAAAAGAGGGGCGCTAAATGGAGCTTGCCAATCTTACCAAGTTAAAGACTTAAGTTCTTAAAAATTAAAATTTAGCTACTCCCTTTAAAAAAGGGAGATGTTAGCCTTTGGCGAACGGATGGATTTTTGCACCCTCATTACTTTCTTATACAATTTTTCCATCCCCGCAACCATCATCTCTTCACTATGCTGTTGTTCCGCTTTTTTTCGAGCTGCCAACCGTACGGCTTCTATTTGTTCTTGTGGCAACTTTGTAAAATCGATAATACTATCGACTATTGCATTAGGGTTTCGTATGGGGATTAACCATCCCTCTTTAGCATGGGTAATTAGTTCTGAGACGCCGCCACAATCGGTGCTTAACACCGGCAGACCGACTGCCATGGCTTCTACCAACACATTGGGCAAGCCTTCTTCCAAGCTGGGCATGAGCAATAACGAAGCTTGTTTCATTTGTTTGAAGACAATTTCTTGAGGCAACCGATTTTCTAATTTCACACAACTTTGCAAGCCAAACTCATGAATTAAAAACTGTAACTCTTCATCTCCTGCTCCTCCAATAATAGTATATTGAAAAGCTATGTTTGTTTCTTTTAATAGCTTGCAGGCTTGTAAGGCATAGTCGTATCCTTTTTTCCAATGTGGCCTTCCAATGGAAAGCAACTGCAAAGGAGACGTTATAGTAAATCCTTTCTTAAAACTAATTTCATCTATAACCAACCCAGTATATACAACCCTATCAATTTTGTTTAGTGAATTCCAAATCTTATCGCCATTAATAGCCATTGCTTTTGACACAGAATGAAATCCGGCAATTTTTGGATACCATTGTTGTAAATAGTCAAAATTATCGGTGTCCACAAAAGGGCGAACATTGTTATGATAACCCCGTTGGCTTAATACCACCGGTATTTTTTGTTCGAGTAGCACATGTTCAAACCACGGTATTGTAGAAGGCCATTGTAAATGGATTATATCGGGGTTTATTTTTTTTAACGTCCACGTCAAGTTTTGTTGTTGAAGGTGTTTTTTATCCCCTCTAACTAACTTTTTAAGAATTGTTAGTAATCCCCTTATACTGCCTTGTCGCATTGCTTGTTTCAAAGAGGTAATTGCCAATTTAAACTTGTTTTGATTGCTCCCTAAAGAAACATAGGTTACTTTTTCAATAGGTTTCGCCAATGATTCATTAAAACCAAGAACATACACTTGATGCTGCTGTGCCAACCCTGTAACCAAACGATTAATAAAAGCCGTGGTTTTAAAACTACCATCAAAGATTATTATTTTTAAAGGTTTTTGCATATTCAATTTAGAATCAGCTTAATTGATTATAAAATTCTTGGATTTCCACTCCTACTCGTTTCCAATCCAACTTCAAAGCCTTTTGTCTTGTTTTTTGCTGCATTTCTAACAAGCGCGCCTCATCTAATAAGACTTTTTCAACTTCTTGTACAAAAGTTGGCACACCCCCTTTTTCTACTATAACTGCAGCGGTTTCTTTCAAATATATTGTATTGCCCCCTACATCACTGGTTATAATTGGCAAACCACACGCCATAGCCTCTAAAATAGAATTACAGGCCGTACTGTTAATCATTGGTAAATACAACGCTGTCGCTTCTTGATATAACGCTCTCAACTCAAGATCTTTCACAGCTGTCAAAATATCTATGCATTTATGAGGTATAACTTTTTTAGCATACGCTGGATGAACCACTATTAGTATTTTTATTTCTGGTATACTTTCTGCTATCATAGGGATCGATGCATTTAGTGTACTAAAATCCCGGAGGTGTTGTCCTACAAACAACACCATATTTTTCTTTTTTCTTGAAGTATCAGGAACAAAAAACTGCGTATCGACCCCATGCGGAATATAAGCTACGTTCTCCAACTGCAACCACTGTTTTAAAAACTCAACTTGATTAGCTCCTACAGCTATGGCGCCATCCAATTTTTGCAAAGCGGAAACATTCGTAATCGTTTCTTTTAAAACCTCGGGAGGCTTATGAAACGTAGCACAAAACTTCGTATTGGGAAATTTTCGTTTTAAAAAGCCTAGATGCCGGATATCTCGTTCGCCGTTTAAAAAATGTACGATATTCCTTTCGTTTTTATGCTTTTGAAGCAATTGGAACAATTCAACCTCTTTTAATACGCTTCCTACAGTGTAATTACCTTTTCTTTGTGAATGGAACCCAGCAAGTCTCTTTGCTATTCTAAAAGGGAATTTAGTGGCTCCATATACCACATGAGCGTCCACATAATCAATCAACCTGCCGTAGCCAGAGTTTTGGGCATGATGCGGAGAGCGATGATGGATTAAAAAGACGTTCACTAGTATTCTAAAGGTTTGTTCAACATAAATTCTAAGATACGTTTTGTGTTTTGAACTGGATGCACATGTTTTTCAAAATAAGCACGGGCATTTTTTGAAAGATTCGAAGCAAGTGTGTTATCTTCTAAAACCATTTTAATTTTCTCAACAAGTTCAGTATCATTATTGAAGTATAAAAGTTCTTTACCTTCTATAAGTGGTTCTGGAAGTACCGTAGTAAGGGGCTCAGCTATTATAACTTTACCTTGCGATAGATATTCAGCCATCTTCCACGCTGGAGAGTTTGCCAGTCCACGTGTATAAATAACAATTTTTGCTTTCTTTAAGGCGTTTAAATATTCCTCGGGAGCCGTAGGAACATTGGTAAGGGCATCTCCATATTTTTCGGTTGCTATTTTTGAGGGTACAAACCCTCCTACAAAAGAATCAGGGAAATACTTTCGTAATACTTTAATAATATGATATCGTTGCTGATGTATCTGTTTTACATCTTCGTCATGTTCATGCAGAAAGCATCGAGTTTGAAACATAATTGTTCGAGCAGATGGTTTTTCTAAAGTTTCAAATCTTCCTAAAAATCTATTTTCATCAGATTTTTTTATGTGAGCTGAAACCCGACTATATGTGTTTTTTAATCTTTTGAAAAACAGTCCATCAAATTTGATATTCCACAAAATACTGGACAACATCACTCCCATTTTAAATTTATTTTTTTTTGAATTACTGAAAGTTGATTGAACTCGAAAGGTGAGACCCAATGGATATACTTGTCTTTTATATATTTGATTTAAAATATTTACAAACCTACTTTCAAAATTTCGTTTAAAATAAAAATCACACGTTTTCAGTGCAACTGTAGAAAAATATTCCGCATGATCATATAAATCAGTAGTAAAGCTTATTTTTTTATTCGTTTTAGTGTCTATGAGGGTATAAAAAGATACTTTAGGAAAGGCATGCGATGTTTCTGCTATCAATCCATTATCATCCACTCCAACTCTACCCTTATTTTTCTTTAAAGAAAGCTGCACTTTTACATCTATCAAGCCTTTCTGCTGCAGTTCAAACAAACCCGTTTGTATATACGAAGCATGATTGAGCTCTTGAGGGGTATGAATAATAACGGTATAGGTTGGCATTTTATTTATACAAATTAACGAAAAACATGGTTTACAGACTCACGTAAGGCATATATGGTTTGAGTAAGGCTCCATTTTTTTTCAACCATCAATCGAGCATTGTTACTATATTTTTGTTGTAGTATCGGGGATTGCACGTATTGTAAAATACGCTCCATAAATCGGCTTTTTGTTGCTAATATACCATTCACATTGTCTTCAATTATTTCGTCAGAACCTCCAGCTCCTTTTAATGCTGCAACAGGAGTGCCACACGCCATGGCTTCTACTAATACCATTCCAAATGACTCATGTATGCTAGGCAATAATAAAAGATTTGCCTTTTGGTAATACGGAACTAATTGTTTCTGCTCTACCGTTCCTACAAAATTTATATGTTCCGCTACTCTTAACTTATGTGCCAATGTTTTTAATTCTGAGAAATAAATAGCATCACTTACAGGCCCGACAATCGTTAAGGATACCTTTTTCTCTTGATTGTTAAGTAGAAAAGAGAGCGTTTCTATACACAATTCTATTTGTTTTAAGCGAGAAATACGGCCTACAAATAATAAGTTAACGGTATTTTTTGAGTAAGTTTTGGGTTTAAAAAACGAGGTGTCAACTCCCAAAGGCATTACTTGTATCGGTAGTTTTTTAAAAAGAGCGGTTTCTTGTAGCTGTTTTTTTTGTATTTCGGTATGTACGATAATATGGTGCGCATATTGGTAATATTCGGTTGCTTGTTGATGGGTTGACATATGAATACCTCCCACCATGGCTATATACGGTTTGCCCTTATTAGCCAGCATCTTTGCCAGTTTAAAACAATACGGACTTCCGTGTCCAGACATATTAATGATGGTAACATCCGGAGGGTTGAAACAGGAACTGCCATAATGAAAAAAAGACTGTTGTTTACGCCACGCATGTCGTTTTTTAATAAGGGGCTTGGTAATGGGCCAAAACCGTTTCGCTACTCCTTTTATGTTTTTTGTAAACGGAAAAAAATTGTCTGTAAAATAGTCTATGGAAACCTCATACCCTTCTTCTTGTAATCTTAACAACGCTTTTTCATGAGGTTTGCTATGTGAAAATAATAAGTCATTTTCACAAAGGCCAATCGATTTGGCGGAGAAAGGATGAAGGAGGGAGATTGTTTTCAATTACTTTTAAATAAATCTATCTATGTGCATAAATATACCCAAAATAAGATTTTCCATCCCATTTTATGGATGTTTTAAAACCTGAGTTTTGTAATTCCCGTAAAATTTCTTCGTGATTTAAAATGGAGTGGTTATCGTGAAATTCTATTGCCATTTTACTTATATTTTTTAACCCCTCTTTCCCTAAAGATTTAATAATCTCTCCTTCTGCTCCTTCACAATCTAATTTTACAAAATCAATTTTATCAATATTTAATTTTTCGGTCATACTCGTTAAGGTATCAGCCTTTACTTTTAAGGTTCCTTTAGTATTTATAGGTTCATTAGTATAAGAAAGCTTATGCCCTCCTGCAATATTACCTTCAATTAGAATTCTATCTTGATTATCTACACCTAGTGCAGAATTAAGACATTCTATATTTTTTATTTTATTTTGATTTATATTATTTAATAAGGCTTTAAAATTTGAAGGATGGGGTTCAAAAGAATATACTCGTGTACCCTTAATTAGAGAGGCATACAGTGAAAACACACCTACATTTGCACCAACATCAAAAACTACGTCGCCTTCATGTATTTTAACTTCTCCAAAACTATAAACATTCTTCACGAAAATTTCCTTGAAAATACTTAAGGTGTTTTGGTTTGCATTAAAAAAATTGAGTCCATTTCGTAGTTTTAAGGTATTAACAGATTTACCATTAATTGTTCTTTTAATTATACTGTCCCAATTATAGAAATTTTTACGTAGATCCATTATTTCTTGAATTACACGCTTGACTCTATATATTCTGTGTTTTGTATCTTTCATATTTTTTAAAATTTAACGATTCCTGATATATTTTAAAGAAAATGATTATAACGCTTTTTTTATCTTTCTTTTTAAATTATTTATTCTCTTATCAACGAATTGAACAACCAAGAAGCAAATAAAAAATAGAAGCACCACATATATTGGTAAAGCTATAAAATCCATTTTCAATTTAGTATTATGTACTCCATAACCAATTAAGGCCACATATAATATGGCAACTAAATAATGAGATAAATAAATGGGATAACTATACATTCCAATATAGTAGTCCCATTTTTTCCATTTTTTTGATAGCTTCAAATGAAATAGCATATAAACCATAAAAAAAGCTATTATCATATTAATGTAAATTGAAAACTCTTTAAATTCAATAGGAAGTTTAGATTTAAAATGAGCATTTAGCAAAAACCCAATATATAACAATACTATATATTTTATATGAACTTTACGCAAAGGTCTTATTTTAATTAACCAGTATAATGATGCACCTAAGGCAAATGGCAAAGAAGATGCAAAAATCGCACTATACCTGTATGTTTCTATATCATAATAAATATAAGTGCCAATATAATATCCAATACTGAATACTAACCACACTAAAGTTCGTTTAGCTGTTTTTGAAATACCGAATGAAATAAGTAAATAAAATAATATTTCATTGGTCAGTGCCCAAGCAGCGGGTAGTAAGATTGGGTTAAACCTATGAGGTACTATTTTTGGAAATATCATAGTTATATTCGCTAACCATTTTATAATTGAATCTGGGATTTTAATCAGTGGTTCACGTACTACAACTTCAGGAAATACTATAATTAAAATTATCGTAAATGCTGCAAATATCCAATAAATTGGATACAGCCTTAAAACTCTATTGATCCAAAATATTTTAAATCCTTTAAACGAATAACCATATGTTTCATGCATTATCAACGTCATCAAAAATCCCGACAATAGGAAAAAAAATGAAACAGAATAATTACCAATTGTATAAACGTTGAATATATGTAACAAAACAACATTTAAAGCGAGTAATGTTCTTAAAGTTCCAAACATTATTATATTCGTGCAAGTCTATTAATAACCCTTTTCTTTAAACTCTTTATTTTTTTCTTTAACTTAATTCTTTTTAACAAGACATAATATCCGTCATACAAATTCTTAAAATCATTGAATACTTTGGAAAAATAAGAATGAGTATTATAATGCATCCCTTTATAACTAATATAAAACTGCTCGGGATTATCGGTATAATTAACCTCACAATACTTTATGGTTCGTTTCCAATTGATAAAATGAAGGTACATCACTTCATTGATGGGTTTTCCGTTTTTAAGTTCCAACATCTTACCGTCTTTCCAGAGCCACTTGTCCAGGTAATATTCTTGGTGGGAGTCGCGACCATTTTCTTGGTTACACAGTATGGTAGGCCAAAAAACCTTAGGGGGGGGGGCATTATCCATTTGGGAATGTAGATGTTTGGTCAACACCTGCTCCTCTGCCCACATATACTTTTTTTGTTTTATCAGATAGTCATAGTTTGGTATTGTTTTATAATAATTATTTAACCTCTCTATATTCCGAAATATTGTAAAATGACCCGAGATGGCTTTTTTACGGCTGGAAATTATATCATAATTGGAAAGCACTTCTTTAGTGATAAATTTCCGGATGTCCCCCCAAACAATATCGACGTCGCAAAACCCCCAAAAGTCATATTCTTCAATATACTTCTTAAATATTTTACCGTATGCAGGACGAATATCACAAAGCTTACGAGGGGTTAACGGTACATTTATATTTAAACCTACATTTATTTTTTTATTTAGTTTATTAAGAGTAGTTGGAATAAACTGAACATTTGATGGATATTCAGCAGGTATTTCACAATCCGTAATAAACAACCAATCAATGGTGGGGTTCTTGGCTATTGATGCTAAATAGGCATCAAACCAAAAAGGCCATGTACCAAGGTAGGGCACTATTAATAAAATGCGCTTCATTTCAATGTAGGTTTTACTCGGTCAAACCCTCTTCCTGTTACAAGGTTATAACCGATAAACAAAATAAATAAAGCTGCTGGCTTATGATGTACTTTTCTAAAAAATTTAAAATGTTTCATTATCATACCCACCTTTTTCCGCTGTATTAAGCTTTTATACATTTTCCTTCCTTGTCTCTCGGCCCTTGCAACCAACAGTGGATTATCTTTGTGCCTGTTTTTTATTAATTTAGAAAGATAAATCAACGATTCTACTTGCTTTATCTTTCCTCTAGAAGTATTTTTAGAAATAGAATTTTCGCTTTCCCTATAAAAACTTAACGGTAAATCTAAAAAACAGTATTTTAAATTCTGTTCAAACAACCGGGTGTAAAACTCATATTCCTGTGCTTTGTGCAGGTTTTCATCAAAACGAAGCGAACCAATTAACGCTCGTTTTACCATTACATCGTTAGTGATCACCGGTTTTTTACCTAAAATATAATCCACATAGAAGTCGGCGCTTTCAAAAACTTCTACTTTTGGGTTGTCGTTTAAAATAATTTCACGTTCGGTGGTGTGGGTGTCAACAATAATATCAGCTTTTTCGGCAAGCGCATACCCAATTTTAATTTTCAGCTTATCAGGGTGCATTAAATCATCACTGTCAAACCATTGTAGGTAATCGCCTGTACTTTTTTCAAACCCGTAATTTCTACATGCGTTTGCGCCTTTCGATTTATTACTGGGTCTTTCAAGATATTGAATCCTAGCATCTTTTTCGATATACTGCACCATCACTTCACCGGTTGCATCCGTACTCCCATCGTCCACGACAATACATTCCCAGTCTTGGTAGGTTTGTGCTAAAACAGAATCCAGCGTTTCGCCAATAAGGTGGGCGCGGTTATACGTTGGGATGATAATAGATATCAAAGAGGAATTACGCATAGATTGATTGTTTTCTTCTGCTAATATAAATAACTTGGTGCTTAAACAAATAGTTGCTTTTTATTATATCTTGTTTTGATATTCATCCTCAATCAAACTAGCTAATAATAAACTTATCGTAAACTTAATGATTATTATCCCTAGAAATTAAGGCAACTTAGAAAATGCTTTAAACAAGTATTTTCTAAAAAAATATCCATTACCAAACAATTGTAAAGACCATACCATAGGTAGCAGAAACAAACCTCTCCACCCTAAAACGTTAATGACTTCTTTGCAAAATAGAGTTTTCTCTGACACTAATATCTGTCGCTCCTTAAATACAGCATGTAAACAGGACCTCATTAAAACTAAACAAGTCTCGGTATCAGCTAGGTGTTTTATTTCCAAATAGGTGTACCAATTTGCGATAGAGTAACTTTTGGCACGTTTTGTTTTGGTATTTAACTTACTTCTGATAGAATCTTTATGAAATCTTCTTAATGTTACTACCTTATTAATAAATTTACCTTTAGTAGAAATATACACTAGTTTGCTAAAGTAATTATACTCTTGTCCCGACTGTAAGTTTTCATTAAAACTAATAGATTTAGCAATACTAGTTTTTAAGCATATATCGTATGTAAGCCAGTTTATTTTCTGGACTACATAGTTGTGTGGTGTGATAGGAAATTTATCAAATTGATAATATTTGTTTATTCCATCATTCGTATGGTTAAAATATTTAGTTTTGGTTATCACATAATCACAATCATAAGTTTGGATACCATCAACTTTAACTTCTAAATGATTTTCGGTCATTAAATCATCACTATCAAAAAAAATAATATATTCGCCTACCGCATTATCTAAACCTATGTTTCTACAAGCATTTGCGCCTTTTAATTTTTCACAGGGTCTTTGATAATAGCTAAAGCGAAGATCTTTATTCAAATATTCGAGTAAGACATCTTCGGTATCATCTGTACTCCTATCATCCACCACAATACATTCCCAATTTTTATAGGTTTGTGCCAAAACAGAATCTAATGTTTTACCAATTAAATGCGCACGGTTGTAGGTAGGAATTATTATAGAAACCTTATCCATTGCTTTTGTAGAAAGTTTTAGAATAAAGATACTTTAAAAACATTATAATGATTTTTTTTGTTTTAGAATACGATTGTAATACCTCATTGTGAATTACGTAATAGTATACTATTTTAAAATAATTTTTAAATTTAGTTTCTGAGTTTAAACCTTTAAAAAGATCTTTATTGATTTTTTTTAATTTTGCATCTAACTCCTTTACCGTTTTAAAATCTCCTTTTTGTATATAATACCTTTTTATTGTATTATAACTATTAAAGCTATGTACCCATTTTTTATTTTGTGCTAGCTTACTCCATACACCATCATTATGAATACGATACATAGCAGGTTTAATATTTTCAATATACATCCCCTTGCCATGTTGCCCGAGGAGACTTATTAAAAACTTATCCCCATTTTTTATTTTATAAAATGATTTAGGAAATTCTTCAATTATATTCCTGAAGACCATGGTTAAGGTTAATAAAAAAGCCCCACTCCTTAGCTCCAAGTTACTATATTCTGTGTTTTTTTTTAGTTCTGGCCGTTTCTTCTCTTGAAGAATAATATTATTCTCATCTATAATCTTAGCATTATGGGAACAAACGATATACTCTGTATTCGCTTCCAAAAAATCCACTTGTTTTTGCAGTTTTAAAGGGTCGGTCCAGTAGTCGTCGCCTTCGCAAAGGGCTATGTATTTGCCTGTGCAAGCTTTTAGGTTTTCCATAAAATTATAGCGTCCTGTAGGGTTTCCGTTAATATAAATAACGTCTTTTCTGCTACGTAGGAACAATTTTATCTTATCGGGATGTTTTTCTGCATAGGTTTTGCAAATTTCACGGGTACCATCGCTGCTTTCGTCTTCGCCTAAAATAATTTCAAAAGGAAACGTGGTTTGCTGCATTAAAATACCATCTAGGCACTTTGTTATATATTTTTCGTGATTATACGTTACTATACAAACCGATACTTTTGGAATGGCCATAAGCTATAAAAATTGATATAAGTTTGTTGATTCTAAATCCTTTTTAATAAAGTTTTGAATGTCAACAGTAATTTCGCTTTTCCAAACATCATCTGTTTTTTTTATTTTATGAACAGCATTTTTATCTAGTATTGTACGTTCTTTACTCTCTTTTATAAAACCGTACACAGAATCATGCAAAGGAATAGCACTAAATTTAAAAAGGGTTTCCATTGCCGAATCCGTATCTGCAAGCAAATCTTTATATCTTACAATAACGACCCTCTGTGGATATTTATTTTTTAAGAAAAGGAATAAAGACGAAGCTTCTTTCCATTTTAAATACCCAAAATACTCTTCTTTTCTACCTAAATTTTTATTATTTGCCAATTTCCATTCCTCCTCAAAGCTCCAATTAGGGTTAAACTCCCGAGGAGCATTTTTCCAAGAGGTTAAAACAGCTAATGGGTTTCTAACAATTAATATAAATTTTACCTTGTTATTTTTTTTTAACATCGTTTCTATTAGGTAATGGTATCTAATATTTTTAAACACTAAATGATCCAAGGTGTTATTTTTTTTAAATATAGGATAGCTTTTATGTATTTCTCTATCCCTCATATTAATAAAAGCGTCATTAGTGTTATAAATTTCTTTAAAAAAATTTTCTACTTCATCTTTGCTTGACAGCTCATTTAAATAGTCTTTAAAAGCATAGGAGAATAAAGGTTGAAATTTTAAAGATGTTTCAGGCGATGCATTAAAAATTTGTGCTAACCAAGATGTACCTGATCTAGGCACACCGTGGATTCCAGTAATAGTTTTCATAAAAATTTAATAGCATTTACCATATCTATAACCTCATCTACACTATTATGCATAAGTACATCAATTATCGATAAGTTATTAAACGATTTGTATTTATACTGTTTATATTCAATTTCAGGAACTGCCATTGTCATTTTACTTCCTTTAATTGGATCCCAATTAGCATATAAATCCTTACTGCCAGGTGGTAAAATTATAGATGAAGCATTGAAATGATCAATAAAAGAATTTAATTTTTCCTCTTTTGTTTTTAGTTGGGGAATAGCTTTAATATCACTTGCCATAACAAAATTAGTTGATAAATCAAGGTATTGAGATACACCCTTAATTGAATTTACAGCCAAATTTGATATATTTTTATACTGCTTTTTACTTAAAATTTCTATCAACAACTGATACACTTCGTTATAATGAGGCGCTTTTTTATAAGATAACTCAATTGTTTTCAGGAATTTAACAAGCCATTTATTATATCCTATAATTTGAATTTCATATATAGGAGTTCCTAGCGGCTTTTTTGAAACAGGTACGGTAAAATAAGCAGGTTTATTTGATATTAATATCTTATTTCTGTTTATCCATCCCCTTTGTTTGTAATCCACCGTATCATAACATATAAATATATCAGCTTCCGCTACCATTTGGTAATACCCTAAATACGGAAACAAGTATGGTTGCATAATGGCAAGCTTCATAAATTCTTTTTTATAATGGAACTTATTTTCGCTACGTCTTCAAGAGAAAGACCTGAATAAAGAGGCAGACATAAAACACATGGTGATATGCTATCTGAATGTTCTACTTTATTTTTTTTCAAATAGGATAAATTATTCAAGCTAGGATAAAAATAGCGTCTTGAAAAAATAGCATG
Source organism: uncultured Marixanthomonas sp. (assembly GCA_913057965.1). Taxonomy (GTDB): domain Bacteria; phylum Bacteroidota; class Bacteroidia; order Flavobacteriales; family Flavobacteriaceae; genus Marixanthomonas. The sequence goes on from CAJXPE010000005.1 coordinate 25,136, forward strand.
TTTCTCTAAAGCGGTTTTCACTTGAAGTAGTTGGGTTTCATTTTCAAAAACTACTGGATAATAACTGTAATTCCAAGTTGTCCCCTCTCGCAAGTGTAACCCCCTAATTGAAGTTCCCTCGAAAAATTTATTGTAATTTGAAACTGCTTCTTCTCGGCTTTTTAAAATAGATTGCATATAAGGTAACACCGCCAAGCCCATAGCCGCTTGCAATTCACTCATCTTTGCATTAACCCCCAACCCTTGAAAAGCTTCTTTGCCTTTATGCCCAAAATTATGGTGGTAAAAAAGAGTGTCATATACTTCTTTATTTTTTGTAAACAACGCTCCACCTTCTCCAGTATGGAATAATTTTGTCGCATGAAAACTACAGGTGCTTATATCGCCATATTCAAAAATACTTTTGTCTTTATACCTTACCCCAAAGCAATGGGCAGCATCGTAAATTACTTTTAAATTATGCTTTTTGGCGATGGCCTCTATTGCCTCTACCGCACAGGGATTGCCAAATACGTGGGTGGCCAGGATTGCCGAGGTTTTTGGGGTAATAGCGGCTTCTATCTTGGTTTCATCTATGGTTAAATAGTCCGGGTGTATATCGACAAATATGGGGGTACAGCCTTCCCATACAATGCTACTGGTGGTAGCGACATAGCTAAAAGGCGTGGTGATAATTTCGCCCGTAAGGCCTAAGGCTTTAATAGCTATTTGTAAAGGTAGCGTACCATTGGTGGTTGCCAATATGTTAGAAACCCCTAAATAGGTTTTTAATTTATCTTCCAGTTCGCGTACCAAAACCCCACGGTTGGTCATCCAGCCTGCATTCCATGCGCGGGACAATATGGCTTGGTATTCATCCTGTGGTGGTAAAAAGGTTTTGGTGACGTTGATCATTAGATTTCGCTGGTTTTATTTTTCCACGGAAAAGTATCGTACAAAGGGTCTTTTTTTAAAAATGTACAAAGGGTTTTATAGGCGTCTTCTTTGGCTACATTAAGTAACAAAAGGTTCTCTTTGTTTTTAAAATAGTCTATAACAGCAGCGTTATGGGTATTATAATATTGTTTTAGTTTCTCCTCATCATAAGGTTCTTCATCTTCAAAAACACCAAACACTTTTTTTCGCACTTCGGCAACATAGCCATTATACCGGTAAGAAGCTTTTTTTAAATCTTGCCATGTAGGCGTCCGTTTTCCTTCAGCAAACTTTTTGCTATGAAAATTGATAAGGGAATTATACCATTGCTCATCTGAGTCCCGTACCGTGAGTATAAACTTTGCATTCGGAAAGTATTGATCTAAAGCTTGATAGGTATGTTGAAAACAAAATGGTGCATCCTGAAAGGCATCGGCGGTTTTACAAAAATTGACTATAGCTTTAAAGTTTCTTTTTGCATAATCATTTAACAGCAACTCCCCTTTTTCTTGGTTTCCCATTTTATACCCAAAATCTGACAAGGCTTTCTCTATTGAAGTTGTTCCGGTTTTACCAGCTCCGATACAAAAAATCTTTAGCTTATTTTTTTTTGAAAACATACGCTATGCTTCTATGTTTTTATAAGTTGATTTTAATAAAAATGGAGGCCATGTTTCCTCACCGTGTATCAATTGAAAGTTTAGCACTCCATTCATACGCAACAGAGGCTCTTTAGTATCCTTTTTTGATACGGATATATTAATAGAATAAACCCCTTTTGAAAGCTGAACCTCTTTATGCGTAATTACAAATTCAATACTATCTCTTTTTACTTTGATGTTTTCTTCTTTAGTATTTGACTCTAAAATCGCTACGGGACGTTGTTCTTTGTCAAAGATTGAAATGTGAAATATAGGTGTTTCAATTTCTTTGTTCAGTTTAAACTTACAATGTAACGAAAACGTACCGCCCCAATTAACTTGAGGAATATTTTTTTCTGTAACCTTCGCATCTACTAGGTTAACAGATTCTAATGAGATGGTACCATCACTAAAAATCACATTGCTTTCATTGCTGGCAAAACGCGTATAATATTTATCAATTGCCCCAGCAACATCTGCTCCTTGAAACTTTGACACGCCCCTATCCATTAAAATTATCTGGTTGCAAATGCGGGATACCATCGGCATATTGTGCGACACAAATACAATGGCGGTTTTGGGCAAAATAGTATCAATGGTTTTAAAACATTTTAATACAAACCCTAAATCCCCAACAGCCAGCACCTCATCAATTATCAAGACATCCGGTTCCATCTGGGCAGCCACGGCAAAGCCCAAACGTACCTTCATCCCACTGCTGTAATGTTGTACGGGCATATCAATAAATTCTTCCAGCTCTGCAAAGTCGATAATTTCTTGTAGTTTGCTGTCAATCTCTTTTTTGGCAAATCCCAATACAGCTCCATTATTATAGATATTTTCACGTCCGCTCAATATGGGGTTAAAGCCGGCTCCTAACTCAATCAATGCTCCTACTTTGCCTTTGATGGTCACTTTACCGGCATCAGGATTGATTAATCCATTCAATATTTTTAATAAGGTAGATTTTCCAGCACCATTATGACCTATCAACCCTAAACATTCTCCTCTGCGTAACTCGAAATTAATATCTTTCACAGCCCAAAATTCCTTGGGACGTAATTGTCTCTCATTTTTATTACCCGTAACACCGCTCGCCAAATCTTTAATTCCATACCACAGACTAGTTTTAAGGTCTTTACAGAACTTTTTGGAGAGGTTTTCTACCTTTACTAAAACTTCGGCTTCGGTTGTCATTGGTTATTTTAAAAGGTTTTAAATATAATTTTATCGTTTTAACAATTCACAGCCAATCATCATTAACTACTTAATCGTTCTACAATCACAGGAATGGAAATACGATAGAATACAAGCCCTAAAAAAAATAAGGGAATACAGCAAGCAAGGATAATTAAATAATAAGTTATATAATGTGGCGTGGTACCTACAGCCAAATCTCGAGCTGTCAAAATCATAGGCGTAAGGGGATTCCACTCCATAACAGTTTTCATAATTCCATCTTTTGGAATAGCATATACCACAGGCGTAACGTACATCACAAATTTCAATCCAAAGGAAATAACTTTGCTAATATCCTTATACAGCATACCAATAGGTGTAATAAAAAGGCCTATCGTTGTTCCGAATAAAATAGCTCCTACAATAGTTAAGGGAAATAAAAGTAAAGTCCAATGAAAGCCAATACCATAAAAGAACACAAATACAATAAGCAACCCTATTTTAATCGAGCTATTAAATAGTAATTTATAGATACCTGAAACAAGCAATGCTTCCTTTGGAAAGTTTATTTTAGATAAAATAGATTTTGCTGAATTAGTACTTGAAATTGGTGAGTTAATTGCTTCCGTAATAATAGACCACAATAAGGTCCCTGAAAATGCATACACCGGATAGGGAATTCCCGTATCAGACAACTGAACGGTTCCTGAATTATTTAAAAATATCCATACAAAAGCAGTTGTCAAGGGGGTAATAAATGCCCAAATAATACCTAAATATGATTGGCGGTATTGCGCTCTAATATCACGAACAGCCAATTGGCGTGCTAAAAACCGAGAACTGAACATATCTTGTAAGCTCTCCTTTAACAAACGCCCAATATGCAAGTTGTTCTCTTTTTGATATACTTTGGTTTTCAACTCCATAAAGCTATACTACAATCAAAATTTATTGGTGTGGGCTAATATACTAATTCTAGTTTTAGAGGTTATGAAGACTAGTGCGAATTATAGACTATCAGTTAAAATTATAAATCATTTGTAAACTACTTTCGTCTACTAAAGTAATTTATATTATCGACCAAATAATCTTTGAATACGCCTCCATAGTGTTCGCTTTTTAGCATTTTCGTGATACCCATTACCGTATTTACCATATCCATAACCGCCATATCCATAACCGTATCCATAGCCACCATAGCCGTATTTTGCCTTTTCTTGAAAGTAATTAAGTACAAAGCTTATGTTGGCAATTTCCCCGGTTCGGTATTTTTCATTTACCATGCCAAACATGCCTTTTTTCGTATAATTTTGTCGAACTATGTAGATGGTAGCATCGGCATGCTTTACTAATTCCAAAGCATCTGCCACTAACCCAAGTGGTGGGGTGTCTAAAACAATATAATCATATTCTTTTTTCAGTTCATCAATAAGCCCCTTCATGGTTTCGCCCATCAATAACTCAGACGGGTTGGGCGGAATTGGCCCCGAAGTAATTACATCTAAATGCTCAACCCTTGTTTTTTGAATAATTTGATCTACGGAAGCATCATCAATTAAGTAATTAACAATTCCCTTTTTATTATTGATATCAAAATCGTCAAATATTTTAGGTCGTCTTAAATCGAGCCCCAACAGAATGGTCTTTTTTTCACTTAAAGCAAATACCGAAGCAATATTAATAGACGTAAATGTTTTTCCTTCCCCACTTACGGACGAAGTAACTAAAACCGTTTTGGCTCCTGTCACGCCTTGCTTTTTATACATAAACTGCAAACTAGACCGGATAGCTCTAAACGATTCAGCTACTGCCGATTTTGGCTTATTAAGTACAGCCAAATTATTTTCTAGAAAACTTTTTCCTATAACACCCAATATCGGGATATTGGACAAACGCTCTATATCTTTTAACGTCTGAATTCTATTATCAAAAAAGGACTTTATAAATACAAATAGAAACGGCACTAAAAACCCAAACAACAATGCCATCATATAATTAAGTTGCGTATTGGGCCCTACTTGTCCGCCGCCTGTATCTTTTGCTTTATCAACCACCAATACATCGCTTACATTGGCGGCTTTTACCAATCCGGCTTCACTGCGCTTAGATAAAAATAAGTTATAACTACCTTGACTCAAATTATAGCGTCTTTCTATTTTCAACAGCTCTTGCTGCTCTTTAGGCAAGCTTCGTATTTCTCCCTCGTATTGCCCTATATTACTGTTTATGGTAGTTAGCTCCTGATTTTTTAAAGATTTACTTGAACGGATGTTCTCTAATAAAACCTTTTTTACCGCATCAATTCTACGATCAATATCTGAAAAGACCGGAGCCCCTTCTTTAAAAGAATATTGTAACCTATTACGCTCTTCAGCTAAAGTAATAATGCGTCCCACACCAGCCACAATACTAGCTTCAGAAATACCGGCAACAGATGGCGCAGGAACGTTTCGGTAATCGTTTCGGGTGGTTAAATAATCTTCTAAGGTGTTGTAATAATTAATTTCTTGCTGAATCGCTTCTTTACGGAGATCCAATGCATTTAACTTAACACTAAGATCCTCTCCTTCGGATTCTAAATCGAATATTTCATTATTATTCCTAAAGGTGTTCAGTTCATCCTCTACAGTCCCTAATTCTCTCGATTTTTCAGTAAGGCTGCTATCAATAAACCGAATGGTCTTAGTGGCAAACAGATTTTTGCGCTCGAGCATATTCTCACTTAACTCCTGTACCGAAGTATTTAAGTAATCGACTAATTTAGCTTTATTAAGTCCATTGAGACGTAATCGGAGTACAGAGGACCCTGATGACTCGGGCCTAATATTTATATTCAGATACTTTTTAACCCTGCTGTCAAAGTTTGAAAAACTAATATAATATGGTTTGTTGGGTACTACCCCTACTTCTTCAAAAGGTAGCAATGTTGCCGTTAAAAATGGAAGTTTAATCTTCTCTCCTAACTTATATTCCTTACTTAGTTGTTGTGCTTCAATATAGTGTCCTTTTATTTCTTTAGTACCGTAATTTTGTAACGTATAATTTTTAGCTTCAAAATCGGTCTCAAGTGTGTAAGTAACTGAATCTTTAAAAACAATTTTAAACTGTTTCCCTAAAACTTGATATGCGTTCGTATCTACCGCTACTAAAAAAGGAGCCTTTTTATAAGCATCTACCTGTTGGTATTCCCCATCTTTAAAATAATTTACATAGTACTGAAGGCGATCTACCACTGCTTCGTTGTGAGATCGCGACTGTAGGGCTATAATCGCTGTATTTACCTTATCTGTTGTTCCACCCCAATTAAACGTAAGACTGGTATTACTGGTAAAAAAAGGATTTTGATCGTCTTTAATAGAAATCATGGTATCCATTTGATACACGGGTAGCTTACGAACGTTTATGTAATAAGCAATACCAAACGCTAACACTAAACTCACCAAAAACAAAGGCCAATAACTCAGTAGCTTAAATAAAAAACCCTTAAAATCAAAAATAGAATGGCTGTCTTGTATGTCTAGTTCTTCATTCATTATAAACGGGTTGCTAGTAAAATAATGGTCGAAAAAGCGGTAATTACAGAAAGAATAGTGGTAAAAGTTTGCAATCCTGTAGTTCCTGTACCCAATGATTTTTGTGGTAATGGATTAATTAAAATTAGGTCGTTAGGTTGAACATAATAATAAGGAGAATTCATCGCATCGATACGCGTTAAATCGATATGATGTACTTTTTGCCCCAACGGATATTGCCTAATAATGACTACATTTTCTCGATCTCCAGTTACGGTAATATCCCCACTATTGGCAATGGCTTCCATAATACTTACTTCATCCCTGTAAATTATATTAGAACCTGGACTGCCTATTTCACCATTAATGGTATAGCGAATTCCCGCTAGCTTAACCGTTACAAAAATATTGGCTTCGGCTTTAAAGAAATCTTTCAGCAATCGTTCTTCTATTTTTTCACGAACCTCTTCTACCGTTAAGCCTAACACTTGTACGTCTCCTAAGTTAGGAACACGAATTTTGCCGTGTCTATCTACCACAAAACCATCGTAGTACAGTCGTTCTTCGCCTGTGGCATTAGGATTAGCATCGTTTATTGGGTTAAAAATACCTACCGTTTCTTGGTCAATGGCTTTAACCCGAATGCTCAATAAATCGTTTACTTGCAATCGATAAGGTTCTTGCTCTTTTTGGATTGGGATTAAACTATCTGCTACAACTCCGTCTTCCTGTAAATAAGTAAGTTGCTTTGTAGATACGCATGAAGAGAAACATACAGCTGTCTCTTATACACATCTCCGAGCCCACGAGACCTCTCTACATCTCG
>CAJXPE010000006.1 GCA_913057965.1 uncultured Marixanthomonas sp.
GAGATGTAGAGAGGTCTCGTGGGCTCGGAGATGTGTATAAGAGACAGCAAAAAAACTTCAGAAGAAAATAGATGATCGCAAAGCGTCCAATTCATTCCGAGAGTTGGGGAAACATAACAATTTAATAGATTTTTCCTCAAACGACTATTTAGGCTTTAGTACTTCAAAAGAAATTTACAATGCTTCAAACTTATTGCTAAAGGATACTAATCTTGAACAAAATGGAGCAACGGGTTCGCGACTGTTAACTGGGAATCACCCGTTATACAAAAGGGCTGAAGATTTCATCTCCACGTTTCATAAAGCCGAAGCAACCCTAATTTTTAATAGTGGGTACGATGCTAACATAGGTTTTTTTAGCAGTGTCCCACAACGCGGTGATTTAATTTTTTATGATGAATTATCGCATGCAAGCATCCGTGATGGGATACAAATGAGCAACGCAAAAACCTATAAGTTTAAGCATAATGATATTGATGATTTAAAACGATTAATAGAGAAAACAACTATTACCTCTCCCCTTCAGGGGGAGATGCCTATAGGCAGGGGGGGACACAGCCTTGAACAACCTATTTACATTGTAACCGAATCTGTTTTCTCTATGGATGGCGATGTTCCAGATTTAGTAGCGTTGGTAAATTTCTGTACGGAAAATGGATTTTATTTAATCGTAGATGAAGCACACGCACTAGGTGTGTTTGGAGACAATGGTTCGGGCTTGGTGCAGCAATTACACCTTGAAAATAAAGTGTTTGCCCGTATCGTGACCTTTGGAAAAGCCATGGGCTGTCATGGCGCAGCCGTTTTAGGAAGCCAAGAACTTATAGATTATTTGCTAAATTTTGCCCGAAGTTTTATTTACACGACCGCTTTGCCGCCGCATTCTGTAGCGACTATTTTAGCGGCATATCAAAATCTTGAAAGTTCTAAAAATCAGGAATTGCTTCAAGCTACCATACAATTCTTTCAGAAAAAATGTACGGAATTGAACATTCAAGACCGTTTTATTAAAAGCGAATCTGCCATACACACCCTCATCATTCCGGGTAATAAGGAAGTGAAGAATGCTTCTACAACACTTAAAAAAGAAGGGTTTGATGTAAAACCCATCCTTTCCCCAACGGTTCCAAAAAACAAGGAACGCTTACGCATTTGTTTGCACAGTTTCAATACAGAAAGAGAAATCGAAAAATTGGTTCAGGTATTGGCTACCTTTGTATAATGGAACCCACATTTGTAACTATAGCCGTATTTACCTATTCTGCCGAAGCAGGAATTATAAAAGGCCGGCTCGATGCAGAAGGCATTGAAACAATTTTATTTGACAATCTTACGATTGATACCGATCCGTTAGTAAGCAATGCCATTGGCGGCGTTAAGTTGAAGGTGAGAAAAGAAAATGAGGCAGAAGCCCGTAAAATTTTAGCTACAATTAATGACTATTCGCTTGATGATTCGGGAAAGGAGATTAACTGTCCTAATTGTGGCGCCTCGGAGATTCATTACTTTTCCAATGTAACCGATATAAAATCCCTGTTTGCGTTTCTTTTTGGATTTCTATTCGGAACTTTGCCTTTTTACACCAAATATGAATACAGTTGTGAGGTGTGTAAACATAAATTTAATCCCGCATGAAAACTACCTATTTTATAACCGGAATATCTACCGAAGTTGGGAAAACAATTGCTTCGACAATCGTAACCGAAGCTTTACAAGCCGACTATTGGAAACCTATTCAGGCTGGCGAACTAGACAATACCGATACACATAAAGTTGAAAAATTGATTTCAAATACAAAGACAACATTTCACCAAAGTGCTTTCAATTTAAAATCACCGATGAGTCCACATGCTGCAGCAGCTATTGATAAGGTAAAAATTGAACCCAAAAAAATTAAACGCCCCACAACAAAAAATAATCTGGTAATTGAAGGGGCTGGCGGGTTGTTGGTTCCGTTAAATGATTCAGAAACTATTGCAGATTTAATCGAACCAAAAGATAACGTGATTGTGGTTTCCAGGCATTATTTGGGAAGCATTAATCACACTTTATTGACCGTTGAAGGATTAAAAAATAGAGGTTTGAATGTCTTCGGAATCATTTTCAGCGGAATCGAAAACAAAGAAACCGAATGCATCATCGCAAAAATGACCAATGTTCCTATTTTAGGAAGGATTGAAGAAGAACCTTATTTTGATAGCAATGTTGTGAAGGAATATGCAGATAGATTAAAAAAAGAATTAACGTCACCCTGAACTCGTTTCAGGGTCTCATGTTTTCTGAAACGAAATGAAAAAGAGTTATGTGTATATTATGACCAATACGTATAGAACAACCTTCTATATTGGAGTAACTTCAAACCTTAAAAACAGGTTGTTAAAACACATTGAAGGAACTGGATCAACATTTACAAAGAAGTATAACTGTAAAGATTTGATTTACTTTGAAGAATTTTTAAATATCAAACAAGCGATAGCAAGAGAAAAACAATTAAAGAACTGGCATAAGGAATGGAAATTGAATTTAATAAAGGAAATGAATCCAACTCTTAAAACATTGAATGTTTTATAAGTTTTTAAAAATTGAGCATATTGAATTAGTTAATAAAATATAATGAGATGCTGAAACAAGTTCAGCATGACGAATATGAGATTACAAGAAAGAGATAAAAAACACATCTGGCACCCCTTAACCCAACACAAAACCGCTGCGCCGCCCATTGGGATTGTGCAAGCTAAAGGCGCTGTTTTGTACGATGAAAACGGAAAAGAATACATAGACGGTATCGCTTCGTGGTACACAGCTATGTATGGGCATTGTAATGAGCAAATAACTTCGAAGGTGTCCACCCAAATGCTTACGTTAGATCAGGTTGTTTTTACCGGTTTTACGCACGAACCTGCGGTAGAACTTTCAGAAAAATTAATGGCGATTTTACCCGATAACCAACAAAAACTTTTTTTTAACGATAATGGGTCCACGGCGGTTGATGCGGCAATTAAAATGGCTCTTCAGTATCATTTTAATAGAGATAATAAGCGAGACACCTTAATAGCTTTTGAAGATGGTTTTCACGGTGATACATTCGGTGCGATGAGCGTTTCGAGTCTTTCAGTGTATAATGGTCCTTTTGAAGATTTCTTTTTAAAGGTGGAGCGCATACCGGTGCCAACAAAGAAAAATATTGATGAAGTCGTATTAAAACTGAAAACCATTCTTTCAGAAAATAATTGTGCTGCTTTTATTTACGAACCGTTAGTGCAAGGAGCTGCCGGAATGAAATTCCACGACGCCGAAGGATTAAACACTCTTTTAAAGCTGTGTAAAGCGCAAAATGTACTTTGTATTGCAGACGAAGTAATGACTGGTTTTGGCAAAACAGGAAAAAACTTTGCTTCGGAATATATGGAAACCAAGCCCGATATTATGTGCCTAAGCAAAGCCCTGACAGCAGGAATGATGGCGATGAGTATTACAACCTGTACGCAAGCTGCTTATGATGCCTTTTTAGGCGATGAAATAGCAAAAGGTTTTTTCCACGCCCATACATATAGTGCCAATCCATTGGCCTGTGCGGCAGCCATTGCGGGGATTGATTTGTTGCAATCATCTGAAATTAAAAACGATATTGCACGGGTTACAAAATCACATAACTGTTTTGCTGAAAAAATACAGAAGCATCCCAAAGTAGCTTCTACTCGGCAATTGGGAGTTATTTTTGCTTTGGAATTGGCACTGGAAATGGAACGCTACGGAAATGTTCGCGAGAAATTATTTCAGCATTTTATGGAACAAGGCGTTTTTTTAAGGCCCTTGGGTAATACCATTTATATTTTAGCGCCGTTTATTATTACTGACGAGCAATTGCAGAAAATATACAATTCTATTGAAGAAGCCTTGTCAATACTCTAAATTTGCCTAAAAATTATCCCCTTGCAACAAATAATTTCTATTACCAATATTGCTTCGGTTTCTGCTTTAGGAAATTCGCCTGAAGAAGTTTGGCAAAACTATACCGCTGGAAAACCACTTTTCAGAAAAAAAAATTCCCTTGCGGAAGATGACATTTGGGTGTCTACACTTTCTGAAACAGTTGAAAAACAACTGCAACATTTACAAAGTAATTCAGCTTTTAAGAATGTAGACCGGTCAGTTTTATTGGCAATTTTGGCGTCAAGAAGAGCATGTTCTTTCGAAACATTTCAGCAAAAAGAAATAGGAATTAATATTGGCTCTTCGCGTGGTGCTACCGGGTTGTTTGAAACCTATCACAAAGAGTTTATTCAAAATAAAAAAGTATCCGCCTACTCTTCGCCCACAACTACGCTAGGGAATATTTCCTCTTGGGTGGGACAGGATTTGGGAGCTGAAGGCATTCAAATAGACCAATCGGTGACATGTTCTACTGCGATGCACGCGTTGTTAAACGGAATTGCTTGGTTACAAGCCGATATGGCCAATGTTTTTTTGGTCGGTGGAACCGAAGCAGCATTGACTCCTTTTACGGTGGCGCAACTTCAGGCGTTGAAATTATATTCCAGAAAGCAAGATTCGTTTGCGTGTGAATCTTTGAATTTTCAGAAAAAAAGAAACTCCATGGTGTTGGGAGAAGCAGCTTCCGTAGCTGTTTTGGAAAAAGAAATCACCGAAAATACGCTAGCAGTCATAAAAGGCTACGGATTTGCTTCGGAAAAAATAGAACATGGCAGTTCCATTTCCAATAATGCGGAATGCTTTCAGAAGTCTATGAAGAAAGCCCTCGACAATGCCGATTTAAAAACCGTAGATGCCATAATTATGCACGCACCGGGAAGCATTAAAGGCGATATGGCCGAAAAAAATGCCATTGATGCGGTGTTTACAGACAAAAGTCCGCTGTTAACATCAAACAAATGGATGGTGGGGCACACATTTGCTGCTTCAGGAATGTTGAGTATTGAGATGGGAATTTATATGCTTCAGCACAATAAATTTATAGAGAACCCTTTTTATAAAAATAAAGAATTTTCAGAAAAAGAACTGAAAACCGTATTAATCAATGCAGTAGGATTTGGTGGAAATGCTGTTAGTATAATTATTTCCAAACCTTAATCACTTGGTTAATTTTTAATTATTTTTGAACCTATTCAAAATAGATATGAGCGACATAAAACACACTTGGACCAAAGAAGAAATACTTGAAATTTACAACAAACCGATGATGGAGTTGTTGTATGAAGCCGCAACGGTGCACAGAAAATTTCACGATCCAAATCAAGTACAAGTTTCAACTTTATTGTCTATAAAAACAGGGGGATGCCCAGAAGATTGTGGCTATTGCCCACAAGCAGCTCGCTATCACACCGATATTGAAGGGAACGATTTAATGACGGTACCGCACGTAAAAGCACAGGCTTTACGAGCAAAAGCGTCGGGTAGTTCACGAGTTTGTATGGGTGCCGCTTGGCGAAATGTAAAAGATGGCGAAGAGTTTGATCAAGTTTTGGAAATGGTGCGTACCATTAACAAACTCGATATGGAAGTGTGTTGCACTCTTGGGATGATTACCGAAAACCAAGCGCAACGCCTTGCTGAAGCTGGTTTGTATGCATATAATCATAATTTAGATACTTCAGAAGATTATTATAAGGATGTAATTTCAACACGAGCGTATAAAGATCGTTTGGATACTATCGGGAATGTTAGAAAAACCAATGTGACCGTTTGTAGCGGTGGAATCATAGGAATGGGCGAAAAACTAGAAGACCGTGCCGGAATGTTGGTTGCCTTGGCTTCTTTAAGTCCGCAGCCTGAATCGGTCCCTATTAATGCGTTGGTTCCCGTAGAAGGAACGCCTATGGAAGAAATAGAGCGAATCTCTATTTGGGAAATGCTAAGAATGGTTGCCACTACGCGTATTGTGATGCCTCAAACGCAAGTGCGTCTTTCAGCAGGAAGAACGGAAATGAGCCACGAAGGACAAGCAATGTGTTTCTTTGCTGGAGCGAACTCTATTTTTGCCGGTGATAAGTTGTTGACTACTCCAAATCCTGATGTCAACGAGGATATGAAGCTCTTCAAGTTGTTAGGGTTAGAACCTCAAAAAGCTTTTGCTAAAAAGGAACAGCCAGAATCTATAGATGAAGCAGATTCTAAATTTAAACCTTTAGGTGAAAAACCACGTTGGACTCGTCCTGGACACAAAATTGAGCGTAACGAAGAGGCTAAAGGAAAAAAAGCCGCTGCAAAGTAAACTTTTCTTTAAGAAAACCTTTCGGCTAAGTTTTGTAGTTTTGTAGTTTTCAGATTATATATGAAATTACAAGAGATAGATAGAGTCGAAACTATTACAAAGAAAGACTTTATTCAAAAATATTTTAAGCCTCAAAAGCCAGTCGTGATTGAACGGTTTATTGAGGATTGGCCTGCTTACAAAAAATGGGACCTAGATTATATGGCTAAAGTGGCCGGTGATAAAGAAGTGCCGCTTTATGACGATAGGCCCGTAAGCCACGAAGATGGCTTTAATGAACCGCATGCTACGATGAAAATGAGCGAATACATCGATTTGCTCAAAAAGGAACCTACCAAATACCGTATTTTTCTTTGGAATGTTTTAAAAGAAGTACCTGAACTACAAAAAGATTATCACTACCCAGATTTTGGGGTTAAATTAATGAAAGGCCTCCCAATGTTATTTTTTGGTGGGGAGGACAGCTACACCTTTATGCATTATGACATCGACTTGGCCAATATTTTTCATTTTCATTTCCACGGAAAAAAGGAAGTGATTTTATTTGACCAAAAACAGAATGATTACTTATACAAAATACCGCATTCCCTCATAACACGGGAGGATATCAACTTTGCTAATCCTAACTACGAAAAATGGCCTGCCCTAAAAAAAGCAAAAGGCTTTAAAGCGCATTTAGAACACGGTAATGTGCTGTATATGCCCGAAGGCTATTGGCACTATATGCGGTACATCACGCCCGGTTTCTCTATGAGTTTACGTGCCATTGCACGGAACCCTAAAAACTTAGGAAAAGCAATTTATAATATTGTTGTTATGCGCCATTTTGATACGCTAATGCGTAAGTTGAAAGGGCAAGAGTGGATCGATGAAAAAAATGAAAAAGCGATAACCAAAACCCATAAAAAACTTGGGATAAACGGATAATTAGATTGTTGTTTAAAACAAAAAAGAGCCTTTTACATATTTTGTAAAAGGCTCTTTTATTTTCTGAAGAAAGTATATTACGCTTTTTTGTAGCTTATATAATACTCTTCCATTAAGTTCATTAAAGCAGTAATCAAATCTTTTGTTTCTAACAACAGACTGAAATATAACGCCGTATTTTTCGGGCTCGACTCTTCGGTCCTGGTACGGGCTATTTGCTTTTCAATTTTTTCTGTAACAAATTCAAAAAGCTCTTGTTTTTTATCCAGCACGTTTTCAATTTTCTCGATTTCACGGTTCTTGAAAATATCTTCAATATCAACAAATAGGTCTTGAAGGGATTGATCAATTTCCTGAAGATCTTTAATTTGATTGAAACGTAATGCCTTATGATTATTATTTACGTGCTTATAACTCGCTTTTGAAATAAATTCTAAGGATTGAGCGACATCCTGTAAATATCCGAGGATGATGATGTAGAAGTTACTTCCGCGAACACTTTTTTCATCTAGATCTTTAATGAAATAGAAAATATTGTCACGCAATTCATCAATTTCATCATTCAGTTTCTTAACTCCTTTTTTACTCTTTTTAAGTTTTGAAGTATCCTGTTTTGCCAATCCGCGAAGCATATCGGAATAAATTTTATTGCTTCGGTGGACCACTTTTGCAATATTATCTGCGCTTTCCTGAATAATACCTTGTACGGTGTTACTTTCGGTTTTCTTAAGGCCGGTTTCATCCATGATGGCGTTGCTTTTCTTTTTGTAAGAAAGATAATTTCTAACTAATAAAAGGACGGCTAACATCAGTAAAATAGCGATAGCGACCCCTTTTCCTAAGAAAATAAGATACGCTAATGTTCCTGCGGCAACAAACGCACTGAAAGCTGTGAAAAACCAACCACCAATTACATTAAGCACTCCTGCAACGCGATACACGGCACTTTCTCGTCCCCAAGCTCGGTCTGCCAACGATGTACCCATGGCAACCATAAAGGTTACGTATGTGGTGGATAAAGGCAATTTCATAGAGGTTGCGATTGAGATAAGGACTCCTGCTGTTACTAAGTTAATAGAAGCCCGGATCATATCGAAAGCCGGTAATTCGTAGGTTCTGTGTTTTGGTAATTCTACTACGGGTTTTTCAAACCGCTTATCTATTTTTTTGGTTGTTGATTTGGGAAGAATGTAATCTAATCCTTGCGCTATTCTTGAAGTACCTTTTACAACTACCCTGGACAACATATTAGGTTGAAATTTCTCGTGACCTTCTCCTTGTCTTGAAAGCCCTATTTCGGTTTCAGCAACACTGCGGGCTTTTTTGGAAAACCACAGCGTCAACACCATTACCGCACCAGCGATAAATAATAAGAAAGGCTCTGCGGGAACTTTTTCGGATAAAACGCCCATGGAAAATGTAGAGGCTGGTTCTCCAGAAGCCAACCAAGCTTCGTAGGAATGAAAAGCCGCCATAGGAACACCAATAAAGTTTACCAAGTCATTTCCTGAAAAGGCCAGTGCCAATCCAAACGTACCTACTGCAATCACAATAATGAGGATACTTTTTTTGAACAGTTTCATAAAAAAGTAAGAAAAGAGCGTCCAGAAAATAAAACTTCCTCCAATAAAGTAAATTTCATTGCCTTCCACTATTTCTTTAAAGTCTCCATAATAAGGAGTTCCTTTGAGTCCTTTCATAAAAATGAAATATCCAATTGCGGTTAATGCAACCCCACCAAATAAAGCACCAAAATTCTTTATTCTCTTTTCATAATGGAACGTAAAAACTAAACGGGACAGCCATTGCACCACGGCACCGACCGTAAAGGCGATGACAACAGACAGCAAGATTCCTATAATGATTTCTGTTGCTTTTGCTGTGTTTATGTATTTACCAAGGTCTACCCATGTTTCGTTATCATTAGCACCAATTTTAATCAATGCCATAACTACAGCAGCTCCCAAGAGCTCAAAAACAATGGAAACAGTTGTCGATGTTGGTAAACCAAGGGTGTTAAAAAAGTCGAGTAAGAGGATATCGGTAATCATTACGGCCATGAAGACGATCATGATTTCTTCAAAATAAAACTGGCCGGGGACAAAAATTCCTTTTCGGGCCACCTCCATCATACCGCTAGAAAATACAGCGCCAACAAAGATACCGATGCTAGCAATGATCATGATAGATTTAAACGATATGGCTTTAGAACCGATGGCCGAGTTAAGAAAATTAACGGCATCGTTACTAACTCCTACAACAAGATCTGCAACGGCAAGTACTGCCAATGCTACGATCATTAATAAGTATATGTTTTCCATTTTTTTTAATTAAAGTGGTGCAAATGTCTAAATTTAATTGTCTTTTATTGTTACTAAATTGTTATCTATTAAAACACTAAAAATGAAGATCAAACCCCATTCGAAATGCAATTGGACCTTTGTCATTTTCAATAGTTGAATAGCTAATATCACTTTGAACTTTTAATTTATGACCTACAATGTATTTTGAAATTCCCAGTGTGTATTGATTTTGGTCTTGCTTTCCAGTTATTTCGTCAAAACTTAGCGTTGTAAAGCGTCCAGCGATTTCATAATTATTTTTTAAAAGATAACCAGCTTGAAAATTTAGGGCATTTCCTATTAAAACAACATCATTAGTAGGATTTCCATCAGCATCTAAAGCAGGGGAGCCATCAACTTCTGTGGCAATAGGATTGTCGGCGTTCCTATTTGCAAATTCACCCATAAAAGAGAAGCCTTTATATTTAAACATGGCATCAACAAATACGGTTGAAATATCTGTCTCATAAAAACCTGTGCTAGTCTGCATATAGCTTCCTTGGTTACTTCTTGTCTTTACAGCATTATCATTATAATCATAGGTAACACCTAACATTAATTTTGGAGTTTGTTCGCGTTTTAAATCGCTTTGTACATACTCAGAACCTCCAGAAAAGGTTCCGAAAGGTAACAGTTCGAGTCTCCCTGTGTATTGATGGCCACCTAAATTTCCTGATGTAACATTCCTGCCTTCTCCTTGTGACAGTGCAAATTTTTCACGTAAAATTATTTTTTCTGAAAGATAGGTGTGGTGACGTAGTTGAATACCTAAATCCCGATCTATATTAAACCTGCTATTTAATAAGGAGCGGTCTATTAACTGGAGGTTTGCTGAAGATACCACTCGTTCCACATTACCTGGGAGTTTAGTTTGCCCGGCCCAAAGCTCAAAATTTTTGTAGAAATTCCACATCACGACAGCATCTAAGATGTAGCGTGGCGCATTGCTCGTAAATTGGTTGCCTCCAGAAATATCCCGATTGGAAAGACCAAGCTCGATTTTATATTTTAATTTAGGAGAATAAGCAAAACCACTGAACTTTAATCGAGCTCTTCTAATTAAAAAGTTTTGTTCTGGCTTTGCATATTTTTCACCAGTGTAATCCCAAGTAGAGATTGCTCTAAACTGAATGCGAGGGGCAAATTTTACGCTCCAAGAACTGTCTTTGGCAACAAGGTTTAATAATCCTTTACCAAAAGAAGTATCGGTTGTTTCTTGTGCTTTTGCTTTAAAAATAAAAGCAAATAATGCTACAAATAGTATATAGCGTAGCTTCATCTAGAATCGTTTTAAGTTTTTGTCGCTGCAAAGAACTTATTTCTGTGTTAAGTTAATGTTTCCTGAATATTATCTTTGTTTCAAGCTATCTTTATTTATTAACAGAGATATATAAAAAAAAGCTGCCTGATCAGGGCAGCTCTTACACTTAAAAAATCCAGTCGACAAAAACTTAAACGATTTTATGAGGTGTAAATTTGTCTAAAGACCCTACAAATTAACTACTCTAATGTAGTATAGGTGTCAAGATAGTATTACTAAATTATTAATTTAGGTAAATTTCCAATGTTAAGTTTTAACATGTAAAACATTATATAATAGTGTTTTATGTGATTAATGTAAATTTAACGTTAATTAAATGTTTCCTAAACATTAATTAAGTTGTATATTTGAGATGTAGCACCTTAAAAATGAATGATATGAAAAATATAATAACTCTCTTAGCCGTAATTGCAATAGTAGGAATAGGAACCGCACAAGAAAATAAAAGCGAATATGTTCTTAATGGAGCAGACAGTAACGTAATAGAAGCGACACTCTACCACGATAATGGAACCATAGCGCAAACTGGTTTTTACACTTTAAACAATAAATTACAAGGAGAATGGATAAGTTATGATACGAATGGTAATAAAACGGCAATCGCTAAATATGACAATGGAAAAAAAGTAGGTTCTTGGATATTTTTTCAGGGAGAGACAATCAAAGAAGTAACCTATATGAACTCTAAAATTGCAAAAGTGAATACCTTTAAAAAGGATGACACACAGATTGTTTCCAATTAGAGTTTAATACATTAAAATAAAAAGCCCGACAGTACGATACAATCTGTCGGGCTTTTTGTTTTATTACATTTTCTTTTAGAACTTAATACTATAACTAAGACTGATTTCCTGTCCAGGGTTCCATTTAGAGTAAATTTGATCGTCAGCATTAAATGATTGATACACACTTTCTATATCATCATCCAATAAGTTGTCAAATTTTAATGTAAGGGTTGAATTTTTATTTTCACCTAATGTTTTTGAAATATTGAACTTAACATTGTGAAAAGGCAGTGTAAACACATCGGCAACATCACCTGCTCCTACAATTTGTAGCGTTTTACCTTGCGTATTGTAAAATAAACCACCTTGCCATCCTGTGTCTTCGTTATTATAATTTAACCCTACATTTATAAGGTAAGGGGACTGTCCTTGCAATTGGCGCGTATCGTCCAGTGTTTCGCCTTCTCTAAGATTATCAAGTCTTCCTTCTCTTTCATCATCGCTGTATTCTTGTTGTGACTCAATCAATGAAAAATTGGCGTTAAATGATATGTCTTGCAAGCCTTCGATAAAGCCAAGGTTTTTACGAACTTCAATTTCTCCTCCAAATACATTAGCATCCCCAAGATTTAAAGGTGTATATTGTCCATACGCTCTTCTTATAAATGAAAGCTCAATTGGGTCTTTGAATGATTTATAAAAACCACTTAATGCAAAGAAATCACTGTTTTCGCCATATTTTTCAAACCGTAGATCAAAGTTGTTTATATAACTAGGCTGTAGATTAATATTACCAATAAAAGTACTACTACTTATTGGATCGAAAATTTCTGCTAAAGAGGCTTCTTTAAAAGAAGGTCTTGCCGTAGTACGTGCATAAGAAGCCCGTATTTTTTCATCACTATCCTCAGTAAGATCAAAAATTAAGTTTGCTGATGGGAAAAAATCAGATTTATCTAGAATGGTAGCATTAACTAGTTCAGTACCGTTTTGATTTTCTCCGGTATAAATTAAATCAAATTTTTCAAAGCGAACACCTAATATGGCATGGAACCAATTGGTAACTTTAAACTCTTCTGAAGCATATCCAGCAGCTACAGCTATTTCAGAATCATAAGAATCTGAATCGTTTGAATCTTGTCTAATATAAAAACCGCTATTGATATCTGGGTTATAAACATTCTCATCAGCAAGTATTAAATTAGGATCTCCACCTAAAGAGGCTGATGGAAAGTTTAAGAAAGGAATTGAAAATTTAACAACTTCAAAATCTCTCTGTTTATAGGTATATGCCCCACCAAATTTTACTTTGGCATCATAGCCAAATAAAGTATGCTTTTTTTCGATATCTAATTTTCCAGCTAAATTTATTTCTTCCAAATTTCGGTAAAATCTTGAAGGAACACCAGATTCACTAGGTTCGATGGTAAAAGTTTCTTCACCTGTTTGAGAATTTGTAGTAATTCTAAAAGGGGTAACTCTAAAGTCTTTATCGTCAATTCTAGCTAATGTTGGAGATAATTTCCATTCAATAGTCCAATCATTTTCACTTCCTAAAGAGTGTTTTCCGCTTAGTAACCCATTAGTAATAGCTCTTTCGGTATAAATTAAGTTGTCTTTCTTTACGTTATTGCTACTAATAATAAAATTACTCTGTCTGAAAATAGAGGCTTCAGACTCTCCGTTTTGAATATGAAGAACATTAAACCTGTATTTTGATTTTTCAGTTTTGAAAGACAGGCCTGCCAAACCACTAATTAATACATTGTTGTTACCTACTTCTCCATTCTGAGTTCTATCGGCACGCAATTCAAAAATTGAGGGGTCACTTTCAACTTTTCGATAAATTTGACCATCAACATATTCATCATAGTATTTCGTTTCATTTTTATAGGACAATGAAGCTAAGAACCCTAGTTTGTTGTCACCAATTTCATATTGGTTACCTGCAGTTGCGGAAAATTTAAAATCCATTAAGCTTTTTTCACGTTGTGCTGCTAGCGTTGGATTAAATCGTTGTGTTACAGCTTCTACAACTTCGCCGTTTTGCTGTGGTAAAGGTATTTCTTGAATAGGAGACAACGGGTTTTCACGTGTACCGTCATCAAAACCTAAAAAGTCAGTATCATTTTTTTCTGAAACCAAATAATTGTTCTTAAAATGAAAATCTGAATTATAACTAGCCCCTATAGATAAACTATATTCTTCGCGGCTAGGGATATCTTTTGTAACGATATCGACAACACCGCCTGTAAAATCTGCTGGTTGATCAGCGGTCCCCGATTTAATAACCAATATATTTTCTAGTATTTGAGTTGGAAAAATATCAAGTTGTAATGTATTTCTGTCTGGATCAAGGCCCGGAACATCTACGCCATTTAAGATAGACTTTGTATACCGATCACCAAGTCCTCTTACATACACAAACTTTCCACCTTGAATAGAAACACCCGGCACATTTTTAACTGCACTTGCCACACTACTCGCACCACTCTTTTTAATAGACTCCAACGAAAGGCCATCCATTAGATTAATAGAGTTTTTTTGCAAGCTAAGCACGGCAGATTCAGTGTTTTGTCGTGCTGTAGTTGTTATTATTACTTCATCAAGTTGACCGGCACTTGCTTGTAGGGTTACATCTATAGCAGTTGATTCGTTTTGGGCAATAACAACATCTGTTATTTCTTTGGTTTGATAACCAACAAATGAATAAACCAATGTGTAGTTGCCTGGTTTTAGTTCTAATGTATACTTTCCTTCAAAGTCTGATGTCGTTCCCGTTTGGGTTCCTTTTACTACTATATTGGCAAAAGGCAAAACATCGTTATACTCACCATCATTTATGGTTCCTGTAACAGTACCTGTTTGGCTAAAAGCAAATTGTGATAAAAAAAGTAATACTACTAGTAACGTATTTTTCATAACTATTATTTATAAAACTTGCTCGCTTTAAAAAAAGCGAGCAAGTGGGCTAATTATATGAGAACAAAAAATTAATCAATCGAATTAAAGGGCTCCTTTAGAGCTTGCAAATGTCCAAGAGAAAACAGCCATGTTTGCACCACCACTCGTTCCTTGTGTGGTCCAACTTGCAGCTCTTTCAGTGAATGTTGGGTTTAAAATTATCTTGTCTTCAGTTACATCATTCTCGTCATTGTTATCATCGCAATTTTCAAGACAACCTACTTTTTCAACAAAAACGGTATTGTCAGCTCCATTAAGAACCCAATTTTGGAATACTATTTTTCCGTCTAAAAAGTTTTGAGACACCTCGTTATTGTCTAATTCTACATCTGAAGAAGCTTTAAATCCTTCTGCATAGATATTTTTTAAAGTACCCATTGCACCGTCTCTTAAATCTGCATATTCACCATTTTCAGTTATCGTATTTCCGAATAGAGAAATGCCATCAGCAGTAAAGCTGCCTTCTAAAGAGCCTGCAGGACCGTCGACCTCCATTCCGTGGTCTGAAATATCACCTAATACTACTGCAGAGTTAGATATGGTTCCTGAATACGCTTCGTCAATATCAAGACCATCATCTCCTTGTGCCCAAACCAATAGGTTAGAGGCGTTTACTGAACCACCAAACCATTCAACGCCGTCATCAACATTCCCTACAACTTCAATATTTGAAATTGTTGTTCCTGAACCTACAGCACCTAAAGTAAGACCGTTAATTTCGTTTCCTTCCCCAATTAACGTTCCCCCGTGACGGATAGAAATGTAGTTAAGGGTACCAGAATCGTCAGCGTTATCATTTCCACCATATAGACCATTAGAGTCACTAGCAGGAATGCCTTCAATTTGGTTTTCAGTAGCATCTCCAGATAAAGATGCTTGTGCATTTCCTAAAACGATAACGCCACCCCAAAGGCCACGGTCATTTTCGGTTAAGTTTGTACCAGCAGTTTGCCCTAACTCAATATTATCTGCTGTTGAAGTGAAAATAATTGGTTGGTCTGCTGTACCGTTAGCTTCAATTTTTGCGTTTCTAGCAATAATTAATACAGATGCATCTGCTTCTTGGCCAGGATTGGCCTTAATTATTGTTCCGGGATCGATTGTCAATGTAGCTCCGTTAGTTACGGTAACTCGACCATCTAAAGTCCAAATTACATCGTTAGTTACTGTGAAGTCTTCAGTAATTTGACCCTTAAGCTCTGCATTTACAGGAGTGGGATCGTCATCTGTTGCAATAACATCATTATCATCACTGCTACAGCTTACAAAGAGTATTGTTGCTGTAATGGTTATACAAGAAAGAAAGAATTTTTTCATTTTTAAGATCTATTTTTAAGTTTTATTTATTGCCACAAAGAAACTCACACATTGTAAAGCTGGTGTTAAGTAGGGATTACTAATTTGTGATAAGAAGGTTATCCAAATGTTAAGTGGTTAACATTGGCTTTTCACTTTGTACGCTATATTCAAAATAGTATCTTGCACGTAAAATTTCAGTGTTATGATGCAATGGGAAAAACTGCTCTCGCTTAAACGACAAGGCGATACCAATAAACGATTACGAATAGAACAAGATGAAACCCGATTGGGTTTTGAAGTAGATTACGACCGCATTGCTTTTTCTTCTGCTTTTAGAAGTTTACAAGATAAAACACAGGTAATTCCTCTTTCGCAAACCTCTTTTGTGCATACTCGATTAACCCATAGTCTGGAAGTTTCCGTAGTTGGACGATCGTTGGGTAGGCAAGTAGGAAAAGCCATTCTTGAAAAACACCCACAGTTGCAAAAAACTCACGGCTATCAGTTTAACGATTTTGGGGCTATTGTTGCAGCAGCTGCTTTGGCACACGATATTGGTAACCCCCCTTTTGGGCATAGTGGTGAAAAAGCGATAGGTGATTATTTTTTAAACGGAAAAGGAAAGCGTTTTAAAGACCAATTAACTCCTAAACAATATCAAGATTTAGTTGATTTTGAAGGCAATGCCAATGGATTTAAAATTTTGACGGAAACGAAAAACGGTGTCGATGGTGGGCTTCGATTGTCATACGCAACCTTAGGTGCATTTACAAAATACCCGAAAGAATCATTACCGAAGAAACCTACTAATCATATAGCTGATAAAAAATACGGTGTGTTTCAATCTGAAATAGACTCATTTAATGAAGTAGCGAACGAATTAGGTTTGTTAAAACGCGGTGCTGATGAAAACATGAGTTATTCTCGTCATCCTTTAGCCTATTTGGTAGAAGCCGCTGATGATATTTGCTATACCATCATCGATTTTGAAGACGGCATCAACCTTGGCTTGATAGAAGAAGAGTTTGCACTGGAATACCTTATCAATTTAGTAAAAAACACGATAAATACCGAAAAGTACCATAACCTTAATCAAAGCTCAGACCGATTAGCATATTTACGCTCTTTAGCGATAAATACATTGATAACCGAAGCGGTTGAAGTGTTTCTGAAAAATGAAGAAGAAATTTTAAAAGGGGAATTTAATCAAGCTTTGTTGGAAAAAAGCCAGTATCAAGCCCAAATAAACGATATTATTAAAATAAGTATTGATAAAATATACCAAAGCAAAGAAGTCGTGGAGAAAGAAATTGCTGGTTACAAAGTATTGGAAACCTTAATCGATACTTACACAACGTCTATAGAACATGTGATTCATGGGGAAGAACGGCATTACGACCGTTTGATCTTAAAAAACTTCACAGATACCATTTCTGAAAAAGAACCACTTTATAAAGCTGTTTTAGCAGCTTGTCATTATGTATCACGATTAACCGATGGTAAGTCGTTGCAGTTGTTTGAGCGGGTGCGTGGAGACTTTAAATAGGAGAGTGTTTTGTGTATTTATTATAATCAATGTAAACAGTATTAATCTTCTTAGTAATGGATAAAGAAAACGCTCAGCAAAAAGAACAACCCAATAACCCCATGCATGGGATAAAATTGATAACGATACTAGAAGTTTTGGTGGAGTACTATGGTTGGGAAGGATTAGCAAAGAAAATTAATATTAATTGTTTTAAAAATAATCCTTCAATTAAATCGAGTCTTACGTTTTTAAGAAAAACACCATGGGCAAGAGAGAAAGTGGAACAGCTGTATCTTGATTTAGTGCAGAAGAAAAATAAAAATAAGGTGTAAAGCCTAATTTCACAAAAACCCAAAAATAACCTCTTTAATTTTTTCTTCAGAAATTCCAGCTTCATTTTTAAGTTCGTTGACCGTTCCGTGTTGGGGGAAGTAATCTGGTATTCCTAATACCTTAATGATTCCTTGATAATTTTTTTCAGAAGCGTATTCCAAAATGCTACTTCCAAACCCACCTTTTATTACACCATCTTCCAAAGTGATAATTGTTTGGTGTTTTTTGAAAATGGAATTGAGTAAATCTTTGTCCAATGGTTTTACAAAGCGCATATCATACACCGCAACTTTTCCTTTTTCTGAAATATCTTTGATAGTATTTAGAACTGTTTCAGCCGTGGTACCAAGGGTCAAGACAGCAATTTCAGAACCTTCTCGCAAGCAAATGCCTTTTCCTATTTCAATTTTAGAAAACGGTTTTTTCCAGTCTGTTATGGAGCCTCTTCCGCGCGGATACCGGATGGCAATCGGGTTTTTTAATCCTAGTTGAGCTGTATAAAGAATATTTCTGAGTTCAATTTCGTTTCTAGGCGCAAAAATGATGAGGTTAGGGATGCATCGTAAAAAAGCCAGATCGAAAATACCATGATGTGTTGCGCCGTCCTCGCCAACAATTCCTGCTCGGTCCAAACAGAAAATAACAGGTAAATTTTGCAAACAGACATCATGGATCACTTGGTCGTAAGAGCGTTGTAAAAAAGTAGAATAGATATTGCAAAAAACGGTCAAGCCTTTTGTGGCGAGCCCAGCGGAAAGGGTAACAGCATGTTGTTCGGCAATACCGACATCGAAAGCCCGTTCTGGAAAGGCTTCCATAAAGTATTTTAAGGAACTTCCCGTTGGCATCGCAGGGGTAATACCAACTATTTTTTCATTCTCTTCGGCCAGTTCCACGATGGTTTCGCCAAATACATCTTGAAATTTAGGCGGAAGTCCGTTGCTATCTTTTGGCAACAAGTCTCCTGTAAGCGCATCAAATTTTCCAGGAGCGTGATATTTTACTTGGTTTTCTTCCGCTTGACGGAGCCCTTTTCCTTTTTTGGTGATGACGTGCATTAATTTAGGACCGGGAACATTCTTTAATCGTTCTAATTCTGAAATCAATTCTTCTAAATTATGACCATCAATGGGACCTGAATAATTGAAGTTTAACGCCTCAAAAATGTTGTCTGTATCTGGAGCTCCATTAAGGGTTACTTTGGTAAAATAATTTTTCAAAGCTCCTACACTCGGATCGATTCCAATGGCGTTGTCATTTAAAATAACTAATATGTTTGTATTGGCTATACCTGCGTGGTTCAAAGCTTCGAAGGCCATGCCACTGGCGATGGAAGCGTCACCTACCACGGCAATATGTTGTTTTTTCGTTTCTCCTTTAATTCGTGACGCAATGGCCATTCCCAATGTGGCAGAAATTGCCGTACTACTGTGACCAACGCCAAACGCATCGTAGTTGCTTTCACTTATTTTGGGGAAGCCAGAAATACCCTGGAACTTCCTATTAGTGTGAAAACGATCCTTTCGGCCAGTAAGAATTTTATGACCGTAAGCTTGGTGCCCCACGTCCCACACCAAACTATCCTCTGGTGTATTGAAAACGTAATGAAGCGCTATTGTTAATTCGACTACGCCCAAACTAGCCCCTAAATGACCTTCTTTGGTAGCTACTATGTGGATAATGAAATCACGTAGTTCTTTTGCTACCTGCGGTAATTTTTCTGGTGAAAGTTTCCGCAAGTCTTTAGGAAATTGAATACTATCTAATATCTTTTTCGGCACATAGCAAAGATACATTTTGATATTGTACTTTTGAATATTCTATAAAAGATACTCATGGATTTATTAAAACCCTACGACGATACCTACTTTATGAAACGTGCTTTAATGGAAGCCGAAGCAGCTTTTGAAAAAGATGAGATTCCCATAGGGGCCGTAATTGTGGTAAACAACCATATAATTGCCCGGGCACACAACCTTACCGAAACCTTAAATGATGTTACTGCTCATGCCGAGATGCAAGCGATTACTGCAGCAGCAAACTATTTAGGGGGAAAGTATTTAAAGGATTGTACCTTATATGTAACGATTGAACCTTGCCAAATGTGTGCAGGGGCTTTATATTGGAGTCAAATTGATAAAATTGTTTATGGAGCAAGAGATGAACAACGGGGATGTATCTCTATGGGTACTAAATTACATCCAAAAACTAATATGAATGGAGGTGTTCTGGAAGAAGAAGCTTCACAGTTGCTTAAAAAATTCTTTATTGAAAAGCGAAATATGAACTAATAAAAAAACCCTCCATTAAATGAAGGGTTGATTAAAATCTTTAAAAGTATATTTCTATTCGTAAATAACACGCACTTGTGCTGCGGTCATTCCTTTTCTTCCTTCTTCTTCAACATATTCTACTTTGTCACCTTCGTTTAGAGCTTCACCGTTAAGGCCGGTTACGTGTACAAAAATGTCTTTTCCAGTTTCATCATTTGTGATAAAACCGTACCCTTTAGATTCGTTAAAAAATTTTACTGTTCCTTCCATTGTAATAAAAAAATAAATTAATAATAACCCAAAGGTACTATTTATTTAGGCTGAAAAGTTAAAAAAATGCAAAAAAAATTGGGAATTGGG
Organism: uncultured Marixanthomonas sp.; assembly: GCA_913057965.1. Classification (GTDB taxonomy): domain Bacteria; phylum Bacteroidota; class Bacteroidia; order Flavobacteriales; family Flavobacteriaceae; genus Marixanthomonas. Next base: position 20,305 of record CAJXPE010000006.1, read on the forward strand.
CTGATTTATATTTTTTTCTTCTTGCCTTCTTCTTTCATTTTTTCGATGTTTTCTTTGGTAAGCATGTAGTCTTTAAAGTTTCTTTTTCTCCATCTATGGTAGATAAATAGTGGCATCCAGACAAAAAACAGACCTACTATTGAAAGGCCAACACACAATTCTCCAGTACTGTAATCTTCTGGGCGTATATAAAAGCCATAAGAGCCACAGAGCACAATTGCAATAAATACTATAATTAAAACTGTTCGCATTAGTTTCTTGAAAAATCGATTAATTTTCTTCTATAAGCTGTCAATAACCTTGATTTTGAAACAAAACCATAATAAACACCTTTGCATTCCACAGGAAGATTCCAGGCTCCAGTATCTTGAAATTTCTGCATAACACTAGTCATTCTATCCTTTTCAAAGTTAATGATTGCTGGTGGATTTTGCATAAGTTCTCGAGCAGTTACTTCTTCGTAAAGGGATTGGTTGAACATAATTGGTCGCAGATCGTCTAATAAAATAATACCCTCCAATTTATCAGTTTTTCTATTGACAACGGGATAAATGTTTCGTTTAGATTTTACAACTGCAGTGTCTATAATCTCTCCTAATTTCATATCGCTGTACACCTTGATAAAGCTTCGTTCTACAACAGTTTCTATATCCATTAAAGTAAGTACCGCATGATCTTTATTATGAGTTATTAATTCACCTTTTCGACCTAATTCCATGGCATAGACAGAATGTGGTATAAAACTTTTGGTAATTGAAAAAGAGATGGTTGAGGTGATCATTAATGGGATAAATAGTTCGTAACCGCCAGTCATTTCTGCAATAAGGAATATAGCCGTTAGTGGTGCATGTAAAACACCGGCCATAAGACCCGTCATACCCACAAGAGTAAAATTACTTTCAGAAACCGGAGTGGAAAACCAGCCAATATTATTGAGAACTTTTGCTAAGGCATTTCCTAGAATACTTCCCATAAATAGGGTAGGTGCAAATATACCGCCAACACCTCCAGCTCCAAAGGTAAGTGCACTGGCAATAATTTTAAACACGACCAAGCCTAACAGCAAAGCAACTACTATCCAAATGCTAGAGAGCTCTAAGTTAAAAAAGTTATTCTCTAAAGCAGCTTGAGGATTACCTTGAATCAAATTGTTCATAATATCGTAACCTTCCCCGTAAAGTGGAGGAATAAAATAAACCAATATCCCTAAACCAACCCCACCAATTAATAACCGTTTTATGGGAGAACTGATTCTTTCAAAGAAATCTTGAAAAAAAGCGTATGTTTTGGTGAAATAAATAGAAGCAAAAGCACCCACAACCCCTAAAAGCATATAAAACGGAAGATCTTGTAGCACAAACTTATCTTCAATATTGAATGGTAATAAAATCTCATTTCCGAAGAAAAAATAAGACGTAATGACACCTGAAAGCGATGCCAACAATAACGGCATTAACGAAGCCAAGGTAAGGTCTAAGCTAAATACTTCAATCGCAAAAATGATGGCGGCAATGGGTGCTTTAAAAATGGATGCCATGGCACCGGCACCAGCACAACCTATCAATAGGGTACGAGTAGATTGGTTTAAATGCAACAAACGAGAGAGATTTGAACTTAATGCAGCCCCTGTTGCTACAGTGGGGCCCTCCAAACCTACAGAACCACCAAAACCAACTGTAATTGGTGCGGTTAAAATACTCCCTACCATCTGAAACCTCTTCATAAGCCCTTTTCGTTTTGAAATAGCAAATAATGTGGAAGGGATCCCGTGGTTTACTTTATGCCTAATAACAAATTTTATAACTAGATAAGTAAGCGCTAACCCGATGATGGGAAATATAAAATAGAAAGCGGTATGGTAATATTGAACAAAACTACCTTCTAAAAGAAGTTGTATAAAATGCGTTAAGTTTTTTAGAACCACTGCACCAACTCCTGCCATAAAGCCAATTAGTATACTGAGTATGTATATAAACTGCTTATGCGAAATATATTTAAGCCGCCATTTTAAAAAGCGTTTTAAAAGGGTTTGTTTAGGCATTTTTTCTCCAATTTGGCTTTTAGGTTATCTAAGTCTTGCAAATATATTTGGCGCAATGTCTCTACGTAATGACGATTGTTAAAAGAGCCTTCTTTAAAATCTTTAATAGCAGCTAAAAGCTGTTTGTTGGCTTCTTCGCAATTATCTTGCTCCGTATAGATCAATGCTTTGTAGTATTTTGCGTCTGCTGTTTTGTTTTTATTAAAAAGAATAAATTTGTCAAAATCTGCCAGTGCTTTGTCAAAGGTACCGTTTTCATAATAAGCAATGCCTCTATATAAAAAAGCTGTTGGCTCTACCCAATCTTCTCCATATTCTTCGGTTTCAATTTGTATGTTTTTACTGAAATAGTTTATTGAGTTTTCATAATCGTTCAATCCCAAATAAGCAATTCCTCGCCAATAATCTACGCTATGGCCTTGTGGAGCATCTATAAAATTTGGTGTTAAGGTATCGCTGGCGTTAAAATCGGCTATGGCTTTTTTATAATCACGGTAAAACCATAAATAGTTATACCCTCGATACGGTTGCCAAATAACAGGATCGCAGGCGACAGCTTTGTCTATCTGTAGTTTCCATTTATCTGGCATTCCTCTTTTTAAATAGGCAATAGATAGTTCTCGAACGGCATCACAATTATTGGGGTCAATTTCAATAGCTTTTGCTATTCGCGTCATGCTTTTTTGTGAGCCTTGAAATAGATGACTGCCATCTTTCAATACTTTTTCTGAACGTTTTTTGCGTTCTTGTTTAGAAAGACTTGAATAGTCATCACTTTCAGCACATGAAAACAATAATACTAGACAAAATAAACTAAGGCAATATTTCAAGTAATTCCCCATTTTCAATTTTATAAAATACATACATATAATGATTGTAGGCGTTGCCGTCTTGGTCTTTTACATACCCTACCTGCCAATTTTCTTTTCTTACGGTCAGTTCTAATAATTGCTGAACCATCTTATCATTTAAATCTGTTGGCTGCATATCTGGATTTAGCTCATTGATTTCTACGTTTCCTGTTTCTCCTTTACAATTTATATGAAATCGAAATATTAAGAACCCTGAATCTGTACAGCTATCATTTGTATACTGCTCTTGAATATATTTTTTAAAAGCGTATTTACTACCGTTATATATTTTAGGTTGTGAACTGGAATGAATCCCAGCGATTATGCCATCGCAAAGGTCAAAACCTTCCGTTAGTACTGCATTTTCTGTGTTAATATATCCAATATAGTGTGGATACTTTTCTTCATCAACGGGAAATTTTCCTTCATATTCATAATAAATGTAAGCTGCTAAAGCAACAACTACAATGACAACTGCTCCGAGTACAATGCCTAAAACTTTAAAAATTTTTTTCCAGTTCATTTTATTGTTGAAGCTTGGTAGTAAGTTGCAGGTTTAGTTCTTTTAGCTGCTCTTTGTCAATGGCTGCTGGTGCATCGATCATAACATCGCGGCCTGCATTATTTTTTGGAAACGCAATAAAATCGCGGATGGTTTCTTGTCCGCCTAAAATAGCGACCAGTCGGTCTAAACCAAAAGCAATACCACCATGCGGAGGCGCACCATATTGAAAGGCATCCATTAAAAATCCAAATTGTGCTTTTGCTTCTTCAGGCGTAAATCCTAAATAGTCAAACATCTTAGATTGCGTTTCCTTATCGTGAATACGGATGGAGCCTCCACCAATTTCGTTTCCGTTCAACACTAAATCATACGCATTGGCTTTTACAGCGCCAGGATTGGTCTTTAACAATTCCATTTGTCCCGGTTTTGGTGAAGTAAATGGGTGGTGCATGGCGTGGTAGCGATTGGTTTCTTCATCCCATTCCAATAACGGGAAATCGATAACCCATAGTGGAGCGAACTCGTCTGCTTTTCTCAATTCCAATCGTTCGGCCATTTCCATACGTAACGCACTTAGTTGTGTACGCGTTTTATGGATTTCACCAGAAAGTACGCAGATTAAATCGCCTGCTTTTGCGCCAGTAGCTTCAGCCCATTTGGCCAAATCGTCTTGATCGTAAAATTTATCGACTGAAGATTTGTAGCTTCCGTCTTCATTACAACGCACGTACACCATTCCTAAAGCTCCTACTTGCGGGCGCTTTACCCAATCTATTAATTTATCAATTTCTTTCCTTGAATAGCTATTTCCGCCGGGAACGGCAATTCCAGCTACTAATTCAGCGGAGTTAAAAACGTTGAAATCTTTGTGTTGTGCTACAGCGTTTAACTCGCCAAATTCCATCCCAAAACGGATATCAGGTTTGTCGTTTCCATAACGGCGCATGGCTTCATCATAAGTCATTCGTGGAAAGTCGCCTATTTCAACATTGTTGATTTTTTTCAGTAAATGGCGTGTTAATCCTTCAAACGTATTCAAAATATCCTCTTGTTCTACAAAGGCCATTTCACAGTCAATTTGTGTAAATTCTGGTTGACGATCGGCACGAAGATCTTCATCGCGAAAACATTTTACTATCTGAAAGTATTTGTCCATTCCACCAATCATAAGCAATTGCTTAAAAGTTTGTGGCGATTGTGGCAAGGCATAAAATTGCCCTTCGTTCATACGGCTAGGCACTACAAAATCACGAGCACCTTCGGGCGTAGATTTAATAAGGTAGGGTGTTTCAACTTCAATGAAATCTTTTTCTGAAAGAAAATTTCGCACTGCCATCGTTACTTTATGGCGAAAAACGAGGTTGTTACGCACGGGCTTTCTTCGAATGTCTAGATAGCGGTATTTCATTCTAAGATCGTCTCCTCCATCTGTTTTGTCTTCAATAGTGAAAGGAGGGGTTAAAGAAGAGTTTAAAACAGTAAGCTTAGAAACTAATATTTCCACATCGCCGGTTGGAATGTTTGGGTTTTTAGATTCGCGTTCTATTACGTTTCCAGTAACTTGAATAACAAACTCTCTTCCTAACGTTGAAGCTTTGTCCATCATTTCTTTCGGAGTGCGCTCTTCATCAAAAATCAATTGGGTAATACCGTAACGATCCCGTAAATCTACCCAGATCATAAATCCTTTGTCGCGGATTTTCTGCACCCAACCTGATAAGGTTACTTCGGTATTAATATTTTGTGCTCTTAACTCGCCGTTATTGTGCGTTTTATACATATTCTGAAATATTAAAGTGCAAATTTAAGAAGATAAAGAAACTTGCAGAGGATTTACTAATAATATTTAAAATCATTTTAGTCGTTAATAATAATGTGTATAAATAAAGGTAAATATGATAATTTGTGATAAAATGTTTAGTATTTTCGAGATATTAACAATAAAAACAATACAATCATGAAACAAAACAATTTTAGTTACAGGTATTTCCTGTTTTTATTTTTACTATTTCCGTTGGTTGCTTTCTCGCAGACAACTCTAACGGGAACGGTTACTAATGAAAATGGTGAAACCGTACCCTTTGTCAATGTGATAGAAAAGGGAACAAGTAATGGAACAACAACTGATGTGGATGGTAAGTTTACTATTGAGGTTGGTGAGTTACCAGCTATTTTGGAGTTCTCTTCGTTAGGTTTTGAAACCCAAGAGTTCAGGGCAATCAACAGAAACCCCATCAATGTAACGTTGGGAGAATCTGCCCAAGCATTAGAAGAAGTAGTAATTACCGGTTTAGCAACGTCTGTTAAGCGTACAAACTCTGCCAATGCAGTAGCCTCACTTTCTGCTGAACAAATTACTGGAACAACACCACCACCTACATTGGATGGAGCATTATATGGTAAATTTCCTGGAGCGATAGTAAATGCGAATTCAGGTGCTCCTGGAGGAGGACTTTCGGTTAAATTGAGAGGGGCAACTTCTATTCAGGGTAATACACAGCCGCTTTATATTATTGACGGGGTGTATGTTGATAACTCATCCATTGCAGCGGGTTTAAATACCGTTTCTGCGGCTTCAGCTGGAGGTAGTGCTTCTAACCAAGATAATCCAACGAACCGTATTGCTGATATAAATCCAGAAGATATTGCAAACATTGAAATATTAAAAGGTGCATCAGCAGCAGCAATATATGGTTCAAGAGCAGCAGCTGGGGTTGTAATTATTACGACTAAAAGAGGTAAAGCTGGTGAAACAAAATTCAGGTTTTCACAAACAACAGGTTGGAGTGAAGCCATTAATCTTTTAGGAGTTCGTGACTATACTGAAGAACGTGTTCTAGAAAGCTTTGGAGAGGAAGACCTTGCCGCTTATAGAGCTGCAAGAGATGCGGGAAGACTGGTTGATTATGAAGATGAAATTTATGGGGAGAAAGGGATCATCAGTATCTCTAATTTCAGTATGAGTGGTGGTAGTGAAAAAACCAAATTTTTTGCGGGAGTAACCCATAATAATGAAAAAGGAATTGTATTAAACACGGGTTATGAAAAAACTTCGTTGCGATTAAACTTAGATCATAGTCCAGAAGACTTTTTAAAATTTACATTGAGCTCAAATTATATTTACTCTTCATCTGACCGTGGATTTTTTAACAACGATAATTCTGGTACAACCATTGGAATCGCTTTAACCGCTACCAGACCTTGGGATCAATTATTCCCGAATGAAGATGGTATTTATCCAGATCATCCAAATAACTCATCAAACCCGTTACAAACACGAGATTTGGTAACCAATAGAGAAACGGTGAACCGTATTATAATGGGGGGTACAGCAAACTTAGATATTTATAAAGCTGATAATTCTAATCTAGAATTAATTCTTAGAGGAGGTATTGACTTTTATGGGCAACAAAGTAGAGCAATTTTTCCTAAAGAATTACAATTTCAAAAGTTGTCTAATGGAGGGTTAAATGGAGTTTCGGCTCAGGGTGATACACAGAATAAAAACTACAACCTTTCTGCTTTTTTAGTTCATAATTACTTTACAGATAGTGATATTAATTTTAGAACACAATTTGGTTTAACGAGAGAATATTTCGATCAAAACACTGAGCTTATAACGGCTACGGGGCTTGTGGCTTCAGAAACCAATGTAGATCAAGCAGCTAATACTGGTGTAAATCAAACAAGATTACTGCAAGAAGATTCTGGTTTTTTTGCACAAGAGGAAATAAACTTTAAAGATATGTTTATTGCCACTGTTGGTATTCGTGGAGATAAATCTTCTAATAATGGTAATGCTAATGAACTATTTTATTACCCAAAAGCATCGTTAGCTGTTAACCTAAACGAATTTGAATTTTGGAACGAAGGTTCTGCTTGGAACCAATTTAAACTCCGTGCTGCCTATGGAGAAGCAGGAAACTTCCCGCCATTTGGAGCTTTATTTACATCGTATAACGCTTTTTCTACCGACGGTATATTAGGAATTAGTTTAATAGGAGTAAGAGGCGATGCCGATTTAAAATCGGAACGTCAAAAAGAGTTTGAATTTGGTACCGACGTTGGATTTTTCAACGGACGTATTAACCTATCAGCGACGTATTACATAAAAACGATAGAAGACCTTATTTTGCAAGCTAACTTAGAGCCTTCTACTGGTTTTACCAGTCAATTTGTAAACGCAGGTAGTTTAGAAAATAAAGGTATTGAAATAGGTCTGAATACAACACCAATACGCACAGACAATATTCAATGTAACTTAGGAGTAAACTTCTTTAAAAACACTTCAGAAATTACTGAATTAAATGTACCTCCTTTTAATGTTGGTGCTTTTGGAGCAAGTTTAGGTACGTTTAGAATTGAAGAAGGCCAGAGCGCAACTCAAATTGTAGGATCCTACCCAGATGGATTGAGAGTAATTGGTGATGCCGAACCTGATTTTCAAATGGGCTTTAATAGTGATGTTAAATATAAAAATCTTCAATTTACCATGCTATGGCAATGGAAAAATGGAGGTGATAACGTAAACCTTACCACGTTATTGACAGATCTTAATGAAACCAGTCATGATTTTGACGATTTTGGAGCCGACCCATCTGGTGAATTAACAAATGGACAATATAGACCGGGAGCACCACCAGCAGTACATGTTGAAGATGCTAGCTATGTAAGACTTCGTGAAGTAGGACTTTACTATACCTTACAAAAAGAAACGTTAGGTGGAATTTTGAACGGAAGTATTGATAGTATCAAATTTGGAGTATCTGGTACTAACATACTTAACTTTTTCGATTACAATAGTTATGACCCGGAAGTTTCAAACTTTGGAGGGGGATCTATTTTTACAGGAGTTGATGTGTTGCCTTTCCCGTCTTCAAAAAGATTCTTATTTAATGTATCTGTTAACTTTTAAACTTAAAAATGATGAAAAAATATATATATAAAATACTGTTCTTTACTTCGGTAGTCGCAACCTTGGTTTCGTGCGAAGTAGAAGAATTTAATGATCTAAACAATGCGGAAGTTGACGCTTTTGGTGAAAACCTTACACGAGGTGATTTACAAGATCTTGTTGGAGGAATCCTTTACAGTTCTAGAGTTCGTTTAGGAACTTACTTTGACGACTGTGGGGTTATTGGTCGAGAATACTATCGCTTTTCAGGTTCCGAACCTCGCTTTACAGGAGATTTGTTAGGACGTGAAGGACTTTTACTAGACAACAATACCTTCTATATAACAGGACCTTGGGGGGCACGATATAGAACGGTTAAAAACGCTAATCTAATCTTAGGGTTTATTGAAGGGCAAGACCTTTCGGCACAATTTAGTAATGCTGAATTAACTGGTACAAAAGGGTTTCTTAAAACCTTTATTGCTCATGAATTATTATTAAATCTAAACCTTACTGATGAAAACGGAATCAGACTTGATGTTGAAGATGAAAATAACCTAGGGCCTTTTGTATCTAAGTCGGCTGCTTTAACTGGAATTAGAGCTTTACTTGAAGAAGGAGCTAATGATTTGGCAAATGGAGGAGCAGATTTTCCATTTATAGTATCTTCAGGATTTAGTGGTTTTGATACGCCAAGTAGTTTTTTACAAGTAAATAAAGCTATTTCGGCAAGAGTGGCTGCATATCAAGGAGATTATCCAGCCGTATTATCCTTTTTGGATGATTCATTTCTATCTTTAGACGATTCCGCTTTAAATACGGGGGTTTTCTATAACTTTTCTTTAGATCAAACCGATATTGTAAACCCATTGTTTCTTGCAACAGATGGACTAACAGCTGCTAATGCACGAATTGTTCAGCCTTCTTTTGTTACAGATGCAGAAGCCGGTGATGCTAGATTAGATAAAGTAGTGGATCTTGGAACGACTATCAGTCAAGATGATTTATCAGGTAATTTTGCTGTTTTTAGATATAAAACAAATGTAGATGATATTCCTCTTATTCGTAATGAAGAGTTGATTTTACTATATGCTGAAGCTAATATTAATAGCAACCCAGCAGAAACTGTAAATGCACTTAATATTATTAGAACAAGTGCAAATCTAGCACCGTACACAGGTCCTACAGACTCGGCATCATTAACCGATGAGATGTTGAAACAACGAAGATATTCTTTATATGCAGAAGGACATCGTTGGATTGATATGAGAAGATTTGATCGATTAGATGAACTTCCAATCGATAGACCGGAAGATGATGTATTCTCTCAATTTCCAATTCCATTGACAGAGAATCAATAATTATAATATAAATTTTAAACAAAAAACCCTTTCCAAGTCGGAAAGGGTTTTTTAATACAAGACAAATTCTTATTTTATTATTCAGCAGATTGTTCTGCTTTTTTTCTCGCTTCTTTTTCTTCTAATTTTCGCTGTTTCTTATCTGCTCTTTTATTGGCAAATTTCACTTTTGCACGATTTACCAAATAGAACATAACGGGTACCACAACCAAAGTTAGGAAGGTTGCAAATATTAACCCGAATATTACGGTCCAAGCTAATGGTCCCCAAAAAATAACGTTATCACCACCTATGTAAATACCAGGGTCATAATCTGTAAATAACCCGAAGAAGTCAATATTTAAACCAACTGCTAGTGGTATTAAACCAAGAACTGTGGTAATGGCTGTTAGTAACACAGGACGTAAACGGGATTTACCACCAGCTACAATTTGCTTAAAATACTCTTGTTTTGTTAACAAATCATCTTCATCCATTTCTAATTCTTCTTTTTTACGATCAAAGAGTATTTGGGTGTAATCTATCAATACAATGGCATTGTTTACTACAATACCTGCCAATGAAATAATACCCATCATCGTCATAATGATTACGAAGTCCATTCCAAATACGACCAAACCTAAGAACACCCCAGCCAAACTCAATACAATTGCCGAAAGAATAATCATAGGTTTTGATAATGAGTTAAACTGTGCTACTAAGATTAATAAAATACCTCCCATGGCATAAAATAAAGCTAGAAGCAAGAAACTCATGTTGTCTGCTTGTTCTTCTTGTTCACCAGTAAAAGCATAGTTTATGTCTTGCGGCATTTCGTAATTTTCTAACTCACTTTTAAGTTCGGTTACAATTTCAGTAGGGTTGTAACCCCCTAGTACATTAGAGTACAGGGTAATAACTCGTTTTAAATCTTTTCTTTTTATAGAGCTGAATGAAGATGAATTACTTTTAGTAATCAACGATGAAATAGGAACTTGTATTAACTGTCCGCTATTATTTCTGAACGTGACAGGCTGATTAAACAACGCACTTTCGTCGTATCGATATTGGTCATTTAACCGAACATTTATAGGGTAATCATCATCACCTTCTTTATAAGTTGAAACTTCTTCTCCATAAATAGAACGGCGTAAGGTTTGCCCAACGGCAGCTGTTGAAACCCCTAATTGACCTGCTTTTTGACGATCTACGCGAACATCCATTTCAGGTTTCGATTTGTTTACGTCAATTTTAAGCTCTTCAATTCCGGCAATGCCTAGGTTCTCAATGTAGTTTCGCATGCTTTCAGCTTCCCGAAGCATTTCTTCGTAATCTTCCCCACTTAATTCAATATTAATAGGGTATCCTACTGGTGGTCCAGCAGCGTCTTTTTCAACTACAATAGAAGCGCCAGGAAATCCTTTTACAGCATCTCGTACTTCAGATAAAACAGTACTACTTTTTACACCCCGACGCAATTTAAACTCGCGCATGGAAAGTGTTATCTTTCCTTTATGAGGCATCTCATTGGACTGTCCAGCATCGGTTTGCGGATTACCAGCACCTTCACCTACTTGAGAAATGGCAGACTCGACCATAAAGTTATACCCCTGTCTCTTATACACATCTCCGAGCCCACGAGACCTCTCTACATCTCG
>CAJXPE010000007.1 GCA_913057965.1 uncultured Marixanthomonas sp.
ACGAGATGTAGAGAGGTCTCGTGGGCTCGGAGATGTGTATAAGAGACAGCGGTAACCCCAAGTTGCTTTGCTAATGCTGTAATTAGCGTAGTTTTACCTGTACCCATTGCCCCGTAAAATAGCAAAAGCTTATTTTGAGCAGATGCAAGGATTTTATCAGCGACTTGCTGAAGATCATTTAGTGTGTAGGTTATTTCCATAAATTCGGTTGCATTCAAATATAAGGTACTAATCCGATAATTAGCTAATAAATTCGATGAAATGCATTAAATAAAGAAAAATCTTACAAAAAAGATTATCTAGGCTCCAATATAGCAAATGGAATCACCATTTCTTCTAAAGAAACCCCTCCGTGTTGATATGTATTTCGGTAATAACTAACATAGTGATTGTAGTTATTTGGATACGCAAAAAACAAATCTCCTTTGGCAAAAATAAACGAACTACTCATATTTATCGTAGGAAGGTTAATGTTTTTTGGGTCTGTCGCCGCTAATACATCTTTATCTTCATAGGTAAGACTTTTCCCGGTTTTGTAACGTAGGTTTAAACTGGTGTTTTTATCCCCAATAACTTTCGATGGATTTTTCACATTAATAGTTCCATGGTCAGTCGTGATAATTAATTTAAATCCTAATTGAGATGCTTGCTGGATAATGTCCATTAAGGGAGAGTTTTTAAACCAACTTTGAGTCAATGAACGATATGATTTATCGGTTGATGCTAGTTCTTTTATTACTTCCATCTCAGTTTTTGAGTGGGAGAGAATATCCACAAAGTTATAGACTAAGACGGTCAAGTCTTCATCCTTATGACTTTTAAAGTTTTCAGCAAGGCGCTTACCTTGTTTTAAACTCGAAATTTTATGATAACTCCAATTTAAGTTTAATCCAAATCGCTTTAGTTGCGCTTCCATAAACTTATTCTCGTTCATATTTTTCCCGCCTTCATCGGTGTCATTTAACCAAAGATCTGGGTGTAGTTTTTCCATTTCACTAGGCATTAAGCCCGAAAAAATGGCATTTCGTGCGTATTGTGTGGCAGTAGGTAAAATACTGCAAAACATGTCTTCACTCTTTTTCTTATAGCTATTGGCAATAAAAGGCTCAAAAGCTTTCCATTGATCATAACGAAGGTTGTCCACCACAACTAATAATGTAGGCTTCTTATCTTCTAACTCTGGCATCACTTTATCTCTAAAAAGCGTATGCGACATAACAGGAGCCTCGTCTTGATCTTTAAACCATTCAGGGTAGTTTTTATCAATAAATTTACAAAATTGTGTGTTAGCTTCCGTTTTTTGAGACTCTAAAATTTCAAACATTCCTGTGTCTTCAATATCTTCGAGTTCTAACTCCCAATACACTAGTTTTTGATATAAATCAACCCAGCCTTCCCACGAGTTAATCATGGACATATCCATCGCAATTTTTCTGAACTCTTGCTGATAACTGGAAGTGGTTTTTTCTGAAACTAAACGAGAATGATCCAAATTCTTCTTTAAACTCAATAAAATTTGGTGAGGATTTACTGGTTTTATAAGGTAATCGGCTATTTTAGAGCCGATTGCTTCTTCCATAATATATTCTTCTTCACTTTTAGTGATCATCACCACAGGAAGAGATGCTTGGTGTTCTTTTATTTCAGATAATGTTTCTAACCCTGTCAATCCAGGCATGTTTTCATCTAAAAAAACAATATCAAAATTTTCTTTTTTTATTTCTTCTAAGGCTTCGGTACCACTTTTTGCAGTGGTTACTTTATAATTTTTTTTCTCAAGGAAAAGAATGTGCGGCTTTAACAAATCTATTTCATCATCTACCCATAGTACTTTTATGTCGCTCATATTGTATCTTTGTTTTTTCTGTGTTGAACCGTTCAGTTTTTCTGAATGGTTACTTCTTGAACAAATCTAATCTTGAAATTTTTCAAAACGAAAAATGCCAGTATAATTAAAAGTTAAAAGTTTGAAATCACGTAACAAACTCAAAATAGTAAACGACCCCATCTACGGTTTTATTACCATTCCCAATACCGTCATTTTCGATTTAATTGAACATCCATACTTTCAACGGCTGCGGAGGATTTCGCAAATGGGCATGTCATACCTAGTATATCCTGGAGCGCATCACACCCGTTTTCATCACGCATTAGGTGCTATGTTTTTAATGCGAAAAGCTGTGCAGGTACTTCGTTTTAAAGGGATTGTTATTTCAGAAGAAGAAGAAGAGGCCATTTATATCGCTATTTTATTACACGATATTGGTCACGGACCGTTCTCTCATGCGATGGAAAATAGCATTGTTGAAAGCGTAAATCATGAGCAAATATCTTTGCTTTTTATGGAAGAGTTAAACCAAAACTTTAACAACAGATTAACGCTTGCCATCACTATTTTCAAGGATGAGTACGAAAGAAAATTCTTGCATCAGCTTATTTCGAGTCAGCTGGATATGGATCGGTTGGATTATCTGCGACGCGATAGTTTTTATACAGGTGTTTCAGAAGGTGCTGTAAATTCCGAAAGGCTTATCACGATGTTGAATGTGCATAATGATAAATTGGTAGTAGAGGAGAAGGGGATCTATTCCGTAGAAAAATTTATAATTGCCCGCCGATTGATGTATTGGCAGGTATATTTACACAAAACGGGGATTGTAGCCGAGCAATTATTGCTGCGGTTATTAAAACGAGCAAAAGAATTAACCGATAAAGGGGTAGAACTTCCCGCTAGCAATGCCCTATCTTTTTTTCTGAAGCATGCCATAACGAAAGAAACGTTTACAAAAGAAGTGTTGGACACGTTTGCAAAACTGGATGATTACGATATTGTTTCGGCTATGAAATCTTGGACTACTTCTGAAGATTTCGTGCTTAAAACATTATCAAAAATGCTTTTAGACAGAGACTTACTGAAAATAAAAATGAAAAAGAAACCTGTCTCTTCAGAAAAACAAAAAAAGAAATTGAAACAGGTGATGAAAAACCATAATTTAACCGAAGAAGAAGCTGGTTATTTTGTGTTTACGGGTAGTATTCAAAATCAAGCATACCGTATGGATAAAGACACCATCAATATATTGGCTAAGAATGGAAAAGTACGAGATGTAGCTAAAGCAAGTGACCAGGTAAACCTAAAAGCACTTTCCGAAAAAGTAATTAAACACTATCTATGCTATCCAAAAAGCAATAACTAATCCTTTTTTTCTATTTTTGCAGGGATTATTGTCAAAACGATAATTTGCCACGCGCAATTTATGTCGTTTTAAATTGGCATATATCAGTAACCACAATGCTACTAAATGAAATTTACAGCAACACAAATAGCAGGACTTTTAGACGGTGATATAGAAGGAAATGCTGATGCAGAAGTGTCAAAACTTGCTAAAATTGAAGAAGGGACTGAAGGAAGTCTTACTTTTTTGGCAAACCCTAAGTACACTTCTTATATATATTCAACTCAGGCAACAATTACCATAGTCAATAAAGACTTTGTTGCCGAAAACAAAATTGACACGACACTTATTCGGGTTGAAGATGCTTACAAAGCTTTTTCAAAGCTATTGGAATATTACAACCAAGTAAAGATGAACAAAACGGGAATTGAAGAACCTGTTTTTGTTTCAGAAAGTGCTACGTATGGAGAAAACCTCTATTTAGGTGCTTTTTCTTATTTAGGTGACAATGTTACAATTGGTAATAATGCCACTATTTACCCGAATGTTTATATTGGTAATAACGTTGAAATAGGCGACAATGTAATTATTTTCGCCGGAGCTAAAATTTATTCTGAAACTGTTATAGGTGACAACTGCGTTATTAATAGCGGGGTTATAGTTGGCGCAGATGGGTTTGGTTTTACTCCAGATGAAAACGGAGAATATTCTAAAGTACCCCAAACCGGAAATGTAATAATCGAAGATAATGTCGATTTAGGTGCCGGAACAACCATAGATCGTGCTACGTTAGGGGCAACAATAATCCGAAAAGGCGTTAAGCTTGATAACCAGATACAAATAGCACACAACGTTGAAATAGGCGAACATACCGTTATTGCTGCCCAATCTGGAGTAGCTGGTTCTACAAAAATTGGTAAAAACTGTATTATTGGTGGGCAAGTAGGTATAGTTGGACATATTACCATTGGTAACAATGTAAGAATACAAGCGCAAAGTGGTATTGGCCGAAATGTAAAAGACAACGAAGCTTTACAAGGTTCTCCAGCATTAAGCTATGGCAGTTTTAATAAAAGCTATGTTCATTTTAAGAATTTGCCTGAAATAATCAAGCGATTTAATACATTTGAAAATAAAATTGAAAATGATTGAGTGTAATACAACAAATCAGCAAACCATTGGAAAGGAAATTTCTCTTACCGGAGTAGGTTTGCATACAGGAAAAGAAGTAACGCTTACTTTTAAACCTGCACCCGAAAATCACGGATACAAATTTATTCGTATAGACCTTGAAGGCAATCCTGTTATTGAGGCAGATGCAAATTATGTTACTAATACAGAACGAGGTACCAATCTGGAAAAAAGAGGCGTGAAGATACAAACTTCTGAACATGTTCTAGCCGCCTTGGTGGGAATGGAAGTAGATAATTGTATTATTGAATTGGATGCCTCCGAACCTCCTATAATGGATGGTTCTTCCAAGTTTTTTGTGGAAGCTATTGAAGAAGCAGGAATTATTAAACAAGAAGCACAACGGGAAGAATATGTTGTAAAAGAAGTGATAACCTTTGCCGATGAGGAAACAGGTAGTGAAATAACTGTAATTCCTTCAGATTCATATCAGATTACGACGATGGTAGATTTTGGTACTAAGGTTTTAGGAACTCAAAATGCATCCCTACAGCGTCTTTCAAATTTTAAAGATGAAATATCAAACGCGCGTACTTTTAGTTTCCTACATGAAATTGAAACGCTTTTAGATCACGGGTTAATTAAAGGAGGAGATTTAAACAATGCAATAGTGTATGTTGACAAAGAATTGTCACCTGAAACTATGGAAAAGCTTCGTGGAGCATTTGGGAAAGATGAAATTTCAGTAAAACCCAATGGAATACTAGATAATCTTACCTTGCATCACCCAAATGAAGCAGCACGTCATAAATTACTAGATGTAATTGGTGATTTAGCATTGATAGGAACACGCATTCGTGGAAAAGTAATTGCCAACAAGCCTGGCCATTCGGTAAACACTCAGTTTGCTAAAAAATTATCAAAACTCATAAAAATTGAAAAACGGAATCGAGTTCCGCAATTCGATATTTCAAAAGAACCGGTAAAAGATGTTAACGCCATCATGGCGATGTTACCGCATAGACCACCGTTTTTATTAGTAGATAAAATACTCGAGTTGACCGATACAGGCGTAGTAGGCCTTAAAAATGTGACCATGAACGAACCATTTTTTGTAGGTCACTTTCCGGGCGCTCCTGTTATGCCAGGGGTTTTAATTGTAGAAGCGATGGCCCAAACTGGAGGTATATTAGCATTAAGTACCGTACCAGATCCTGAGAATTATTTGACATTTTTTATGAAAATAAATAATGTTAAGTTTAAACGTCAGGTAAACCCAGGCGATACGCTTATCTTCAATTTAGAATTAATTTCACCAATTAGAAGAGGTATAGTCCATATGAAAGGGGACGCTTATGTGAATGACAAATTGGTTACCGAAGCAGAATTAATGGCACAGATAGTAAAAACTAAAAAAGACTAAATGAATCAACCGTTAGCATATGTCCATCCGGGCGCGAAAATAGCCAAAAACGTTGTTATTGAACCATTTACAACAATTCATAACAATGTAATAATTGGTGAAGGAACTTGGATAGGGTCCAACGTAACGATCATGGAAGGCGCACGTATAGGAAAAAACTGTAATATTTTCCCTGGTGCTGTAATTTCTGCTGTTCCACAAGACTTGAAGTTTAAAGACGAGGAAACAACAGCCGAAATAGGAGATAACACAACTATTAGAGAATATGTAACCGTAAATAGAGGGACAATAGATCGTGGTAAGACTGTCATTGGAAAAAATTGTCTTATTATGGCATATTGCCACATTGCTCACGATTGTATTGTAGGGAATAACTGTATTTTCTCTAACGCAAGCACATTAGCCGGTCATATTACTATAGGCGATTATGTAATCCTTGCAGGGATGACGGCCGTGCATCAGTTTTGTATGATTGGTAGTCACGCTTTTGTAACCGGCGGATCCTTGGTGCGTAAAGATGTTCCTCCTTATGTAAAAGGAGCTCGAGAACCACTTTCATATGTTGGGATTAATTCGATAGGATTACGAAGAAGAGGATACGATACAGAGAAGATTAGAGAGATTCAAAATATATATCGAATTCTATATCAAAACAATTATAATACAACGCAAGCTTCAGAGTTTATTGAAGCTGAAATGGAAGCAACGCCAGAGCGCGATGAAATTCTTCAGTTTATAAAAAATTCGAAACGAGGAATTATGAAAGGGTATTTCAGTAATAATTAATGTTTCTGAAATAGTAAAGTAGAAAATAAGTTTAATAATAAAATATACCCACTTACGTGGGCAATACTATGGCAACAACTTCAGATATTAGAAAAGGGTTATGTATTCATTATAACCACGATATTTTTAAAATTATTGAGTTTTTACACGTAAAACCAGGAAAGGGACCGGCATTTGTGCGTACTAAGTTAAAAAGTATCACAACTGGAAAAACAATTGATAACACTTTTTCTGCAGGACATAAAATTGATGATGTACGGGTAGAAACACATAAATTTCAATTTCTATACAGTGAAGGTGAGTTTTATCACTTTATGAATACGGAAGATTATACACAAATCCGTTTACTAAAAGAAGCATTGGATACACCTGAATTAATGAAAGAAGGAGAAGTGGTAACTGTTATTATTAACACGGAAGATAACGCACCACTTTCTGTTGAAATGCCTCCGCATGTAATTTTAGAAGTAACCGCTACTGAACCTGGTGTTAAAGGAAACACGGCGACCAACGCTACTAAACCGGCGACTATGGAAACGGGGGCCGAAGTAAATGTGCCGCTTTTTATAAACGAAGGTGATAAAATACGTGTTGATACTGAAAAAGGCCAATACCAAGAGCGTATTAAAGAATAAATAGGTAACTATCAAAATTTTAAATCCCGTCATGATGCTATTGTGATGGGATTTTTTATATTTGGTTTCTAATTCGTATAAATGAAATTTTCAAATCCCCAAACATTAAAAGCAATTGCAGCTATTATTGACTGTGATTATGTTGGTGATGCAGGTTTTCCAGTATTGGGATTAAATGAAATTCACGTGGTACAGCCTGGTGACATTGTGTTTGTAGATCATCCTAAATACTATGACAAAGCACTACAGTCACTTGCAACTATTGTTTTGATAAACAAAAAAGTAGATTGCCCTCCTGGAAAAGCGTTGTTAATTAGTGACGATCCGTTTCGTGATTTTAATAAATTAATCCATCATTTTAATCCGTTTGTGGCAGCTTCGGCTGTTATTGCAGACTCTGCAACAATTGGAAACCATACGATTATTCAACCCAATGTGTTTATTGGCAATAACGTAGAAATAGGTAATGATTGTATCATACACCCGAATGTTTCTATTTACGATAATACCAAAATTGGAAACAATGTTACCATCCACTCCGGTACCGTTTTGGGAGCTGATGCTTTCTATTATAAAAACCGTCCAGAAAAATTTGACAAATTATTAAGCGGAGGAAATGTCATTATTAAAGATAATGTAGACATTGGTGCGCAGTGTACCATTGACAGTGGTGTCACGGCATCTACAACTATTGGGGAAGGGACCAAACTGGACAATCAAGTTCATGTAGGTCACGATACCGTAATTGGAAGTCGCTGTTTAATTGCTTCGCAGGTGGGGATTGCTGGCTGTGTATTGATAGAAGATTACGTAACTATTTGGGGACAAGTGGGAATTACCAGTGGAATTACCATTGGCGAAAAAGCAGTTATTTCTGCTCAAAGTGGTGTAAGCAAGTCGCTTCCGGGCTACAAATCATATTTCGGAACTCCCGCAGATGAATTCAGAAAAAAATACAAGGAATTGGCGTCTATTCGCTTAATCCCTGATATAATTGATAAATTAGATAGAATAAAATGAGCAAAAGTGCAAAGGAAATAGTGAGAAGGTTTTACCTTTCAGATGTATTAAATGATAAATCGGTATTGGAAAAGTACTTTCACCCCGATTTAGAATTACTATGGAACAGTACGAATGGGTTAACCATTATGAACCATGAAGATTTGGTGAATTATTTTACTGAAATGCGCCGATCGTATGATGACCTTAGAGTAGAAGTAAGTCATTTGCTTGAAGATGGTGATTATGTGACGGTTCGGTATAAATATTATATTAAAACCATCGAAAACCCAGATGAAGAATTAGGAATCGCTCATTTTATGGCTATTTGGGAAGTGAAAGATGGAAAAATATATCGCGGACACCAAATAAGTCAACCCGTAACCGAAAATGATGACACAAAAGCATCGTATCATAAGGTTAAAGTATAAATTCTTTTAAAAAGCTATTTCAAAATAGTACCTTTGCAGTGCTTTATAAACATAAAAGTAAAGCAGCACACATTTCATTATAAAACAATAAAAAATTCTGAAAGAGAATGAGCGTTTTAGTAAATAAAGATTCAAAAATCATCGTACAAGGTTTTACCGGAAGTGAAGGAACTTTTCACGCAGGTCAAATGATTGAATATGGCACCAATGTAGTTGGTGGTGTAACACCAGGAAAAGGTGGTCAAAAACACCTTGACAAACCGGTTTTCAATACTGTTGCAGATGCTGTTAAAGAAACAGAAGCAGATGTAAGCATTATTTTTGTACCACCCGCTTTTGCAGCCGATGCTATTATGGAAGCTGCTAACGCAGGTATTAAAGTAATTATTACCATTACTGAAGGAATTCCTACGGCCGACATGATAAAAGTTGCCGATTATATAAAAGATAAAGACTGCCGCTTGGTAGGCCCTAACTGTCCGGGAGTAATTACTCCAGGTGAAGCCAAAGTAGGTATTATGCCTGGTTTTGTATTCAAAAAAGGAAAAATAGGAATTGTTTCAAAATCTGGAACCTTAACCTATGAAGCTGCTGACCAAGTTGTAAAACAAGGGTTGGGAATTACAACCGCAATTGGTATTGGTGGTGATCCAATTATTGGAACAACCACTAAAGAAGCTGTAGAGCTTCTAATTAATGATGAAGAAACTGAAGCTGTTGTAATGATTGGTGAAATTGGTGGACAATTGGAAGCCGATGCTGCACAATGGTACAAAGAAAGTGGAAGTAAAAAACCAGTAATTGGTTTTATTGCTGGTGAAACAGCACCTGCTGGTCGTACAATGGGACACGCTGGAGCTATTGTTGGTGGAAGTGATGATACAGCACAAGCAAAAAAGAAAATTTTAAGTGAATGTGGTATTCACGTGGTAGATTCACCTGCAGAGATCGGTAAGAAAGTTGCCGAAGTTTTAGGGTAAACCACAATCCATATAAGTACAAAAGTCCTGTTTTTTTAGCAGGGCTTTTTTTATATTTGATATCTAAGCAAGATAATTGCTATCTTGCTTTATTCTGAAAAACACCAATCAAAATCACTAGAACAAATAGCTATGAAATTATTAGAAGGGAAAACAGCAATTATAACCGGAGGTAGCCGTGGAATAGGAAAAGGAATTGTAGAAACGTTTGTAAAACACGGAGCCAACGTCGCATTTACATATAATTCATCTAAAGAATCTGCAGAAGCAATTGCTTCCGATCTTGCAAAAGAAGGAACTAAAGTAAAAGCGTATCAAAGTAACGCAGCCAATTTTGAAGAATCTCAAGAATTAGCAGCCGAAGTTTTAAAAGAATTTGGGAGTATTGATATTTTAATAAACAATGCCGGAATTACAAAGGATAACCTTTTAATGCGTATTTCAGAAGATGATTTCGATAAAGTAATCGAAGTAAACTTAAAATCGGTTTTTAATATGACGAAAGCTGTTCAGCGCGCTATGTTAAAACAACGAAAAGGTTCTATCATTAATATGAGTTCGGTAGTAGGAGTGAAGGGGAATGCTGGACAAACCAACTATGCAGCTTCAAAAGCAGGGATTATTGGTTTTACAAAATCGGTAGCTTTAGAGCTTGGTTCTCGCGATATTCGTTGTAATGCTATTGCTCCTGGTTTTATTGAAACTGAAATGACAGGTAAGCTAAATGAAGACACTGTGCAAAGTTGGCGCGAAGCCATTCCACTTAAACGTGGTGGTTCTCCAGAAGATATTGCCAATGCATGTGTATTTTTAGCCAGTGACCTTTCAGGTTACATAACCGGTCAAGTGTTAAACGTAGATGGTGGAATGCTGACGTAATATCGATTGGCAGTGTTCAGTAGACAGCAATCAATTACTATTGTAATAAAATTTGTCTATCGAATATTTCTTAAACCTGAAACTATCATCTTGAGTTTGTCGAAGAATTGAAACCATAAACTTGAAAAATAATAATTGACAACTGAAACCATATTATATATCATCATCGCCGGCGTAATATCCCTTTCGCTGGCGTTGTTCATGTATGGTTACAAAACTAAATATTCTAAATCGTTACGCTGGATATTCGGGGTTTTACGTTTTATTACCTTGTTTTCACTTTTGTTGTTGTTAATTAACCCAAAGTTTAAAAGTGAATCCTATTCCATTGAAAAACCAAAACTACCTGTACTTGTTGATAATTCAGCTTCAATAGCAGAATTAAAAAAAACTGACCAAGTTTCGGCTTTATTGGAAAAATTAAAAAATAGTAAAGAATTAAATGAAAAGTTTGATCTTTCTTTCTTTTCCTTCGGAAGTGATTTTGGCGAATTGGATTCGCTTTCTTTTTTAGAGAAAAACAGCAACCTTTCAAAAGCACTCGACGCTACTAACGAACTTTTTAAAAATGAAACGGCACCTACCATTTTTATAACCGATGGTAATCAAACCTTGGGAAGCGATTATGAGTTTACTTCAACGACATATAAAAATGCAGTATATCCTTTCATTTTAGGTGATTCGACGACATACACCGATTTAAAAATAGAGCGTCTAAACAGCAACCGCTATGCATTTTTAAAAAATAAGTTTCCGGTGGAAGTAATTTTAGTATATAACGGTACAGCTTCGGTGAACTCTCAGTTTATCATTACACAAGGTAATGCCACGATTTACAAAGAAACTGTTGCTTTTTCGGAAGATAATAATAGTAAAACATTAAATTTTACACTTCTGGCATCGAGCGTGGGACTGCAAAAATATACGGCTCAAATTGTTCCCTTGGAGGATGAAAAAAATAAAACTAACAATAGCAAACAATTTGCGGTTGAAGTGATTGACCAAGCAACGAATGTTTTGGTTATTAGTGATATGATTCATCCAGATCTGGGAGCGTTAAAAAAGGCAATTACAACCAATGAACAAAGAACACTAACCATAAAAAAACCTTCGGAAGCTACTTCGATTTTAAATGACTATCAATTGGTGGTTCTTTTTCAACCAGATCGAAGTTTTACGCAACTCTATTCAGAAATTAAAAACCTTAAAAAAAATACTTTAACCATTACCGGAACCAATACGGATTGGAATTTTTTGAATTCAATACAACAGGAGTTTAAAAAAGAAACTAGTTTACAAACTGAAGATGTTTCAGCAACACTGAATAATAACTACGGTACTTTTGCAGTAGAAAATATTAGCTTTAATGAGTTTCCGCCCCTAAAAACAACATTTGGCGACTTAAGTGTTTTAGTACCTCATGAAATTTTATTGGGACAATCCATTGATGGTTTTGAGACAGGCACACCTATGTTAGCCACAATGGAATTAAATGGTAAGCGCGATGCTATTTGGGATGGGGAAAATTTTTGGAAATGGCGCGCACAGTCGTATTTACAGAACGATAGCTTTCAAGAGTTTGATGGTTTTATGGGGAAGCTGGTTCAATAC
The DNA here is from genome assembly GCA_913057965.1 of uncultured Marixanthomonas sp. Lineage (GTDB taxonomy): Bacteria > Bacteroidota > Bacteroidia > Flavobacteriales > Flavobacteriaceae > Marixanthomonas. Next base: position 12,052 of record CAJXPE010000007.1, read on the forward strand.
TTAGCTTCCAATAAACGCCGTAGCCGCTTGGAGGTAAGTAATGAAACATTTTATTATAACAACAATCCAATTAAGATTTCAGCTCAATACTTTGATAAAAATTACGTCTTCGATTCCCGTGCAGCATTGAATATTACAGTACGAAATACAGGAACTGAAAAGCAAACAGTTTTCCCAATGCTACTGAAAAATAATTTTTACGAGGTAGACTTAAACAGTTTGCCAGCCGGGGAGTATAAGTATACCGTTTCAGTTGACAATGAATCAATTTCACGCAGTGGAGACTTCACTATACTCGACTTTAATGTAGAACAGCAGTTTTTAAATGCTGATGTTTCCAAATTACAACGAGTGGCTCAAAATACAAAAGGGACAGCTTATTTTTCTTCAGAAATAGACACAATGATAAAAAGCTTACTTGCCAACGATTCTTACCAATCCATTCAAAAAGGAGAGCAAAAAACCGTACCTTTAATCGATTGGAAATACCTACTCGTACTTATTGCATTAACCCTTAGTGCTGAGTGGTTTATCAGAAAATACAACGGACTTATATAAATCAAAAAAATAAATTATAGAATGGAAAGATTACCCAAAATTGGAATACCATTAATTATTGGTATTATTATTATAATTATCGTTATAGCAAAATCTGCTGTAACTATATCTTCGGGTGAAGCGGGAGTGCTTTACAAACGTTTTGACGGTGGTGTGGTAACCGAAGACCCTGCCTTAGGCGAAGGATTTCACATTGTCGCCCCTTGGAACGACGTATTTATTTACGAAGTACGTCAGCAATCGTTAGACGAATCTATGAAAGTGCTTTCATCAAATGGTCTTGATATTCGATTAGAAGCTTCTGTTTGGTTTCAACCTGAAGATGTAAACTTGGGGAAATTGCACCAAGAAAAAGGAGAAGACTACATTACACGATTGATAAAACCAGCGGTACGTTCTGCTACTAGAGCTGTAGTAGGTCGTTATACACCTGAACAGTTATACGCAAGCAAGCGGGAATCCATACAAAGTGAGATGCTAGAAGAAACTGAAAACTTGTTGAAAAACCAATTTGTTCAAGTAAACCGGATTCTAGTGCGCGATATTTCGTTACCAGAAACTATTAAAGTGGCGATTGAACGAAAATTAAGACAAGAGCAGGAATCTTTGGAGTATGAATTCCGATTGGAAAAAGCAAGTAAAGAAAAAGAACGTCAGCGTATTGAAGCGGAAGGTAAAGCTGCAGCAAACAGTATTTTAAGTGCTTCATTAACCGATAAAATATTACAGGAAAAAGGGATTCAGGCTACTGTAAAACTATCTGAATCTAACAATAGTAAAGTTATTGTAATTGGTTCTGGTGATAGTGGGATGCCCATTATTTTAGGAAATCAATAAGCAACTACTTTGTTACAATTTTACAAACCGCTTCTTAACTGAAGCGGTTTTTTTATGGTTTTATTTCTTCCGCTTCCAAAGTTTAAAAACAAAATAAGCTGAAATTACTGCAATGGAAATAAGGATCGTTGCTCCTAGAATATTTCCATAAATAACATACCCAGTTGCAAATAGCGATGTATACACGAAAACAATACCTAAAAGCATAGAGGCGAGGTCTATTGTAAAAACATCGTGAGTTCTTTTTAAAACTATATCCTTTTTAGCTGCAATCTTTTTAAACGCATCCCAGCCTTTTCCGTAAGGAGTTACTTGGTTATAAAATGAAGCTAGTTTTTCAGTTTTGGTCGGTCTTGTAAGTAGGGTCACTGTTATCCAACATACTGTTGTAATTAATACATTTAAGACTAATTTTTCGTGACCTTCTAAATTAAAATTTCCAAATTCAAAAACCAATGCCATTATAAACGAAACAACCATACCGGTGATTTCACTATACGCATTAATCCGCCACCAAAACCAACGAAGAATAAATATTAAACCTGTACCAGCACCAATAGAAAGCAAGATTTGAAAGGTTTCTAGAGCACTACTCAATACTAAAGCAAGTAAAGCTGAAACAGCCATTAAAACCACCGTGGAGATTCTACCTAAGGTTACTAATTGTTTTTCGCTAGCCTCCGGTTTTACAAATCGTTTATAAAAATCTAACGATATATACGATGCGCCCCAGTTTAAATGTGTGGAAATGGTGCTCATAAACGCAGCTATTAATGAAGCCACGACCAACCCTAACAAGCCTGCAGGTAAGTTTGTAAGCATCGCAGGGTAGCCTAAATCGTTTCCTAACACGGCATTTGGAAATTCCCTTCCTATATCTGAAACTTCTGGATACAGAACCAATGATGCTAAGGCAATAATAATCCAAGGCCAAGGACGCAATGCATAATGTGCAACATTAAATAGGAGGGTAGCTCCAATTGCATTTTTTTCATCCTTTGCTGAAAGCATCCGTTGTGCGATATAACCACCGCCACCAGGTTCTGCTCCCGGATACCAAACACTCCACCATTGTACGGCTATCGGTATAATTAAAAGAGTAAGTAACGATTCAGTATCATTAAAATCTGGTAAGAAATTTAATTTATCTGAAACATTTTCGTGTGTCAATAGGTTCTCCAGTCCTCCAATTTCTGGCATAGAAACTATGTAATAGGCTGCCCATACCGAACCGACCATTGCAACGATAAACTGTAAAAAATCAGTCAATATTACACCGCGAAGTCCTCCAATAGAACTATACGTAACGGTAATAATTGAAGCGTACAATACACATTCCCAAGGGGCTAAATTGAATAAAATTCCACCAATTTTTATAGCAGCCAAACATACCGATGCCATAATCATCACATTGAAGAAAACCCCTAAATACAACGCTCTAAAGCCACGAAGAAAAGCAGCTTCTTTACCACTATATCGCAATTCATAAAATTCTAGATCTGTTAAAACTTGCGAGCGCCGCCATAGTTTTGCGTAAACAAAAACGGTGAGCATTCCCGTAATTAAAAAGGTCCACCATACCCAGTTTCCAGAAATTCCGTGTTGTCTAACAATATCGGTTACTAAATTGGGCGTATCGGCTGAAAAGGTAGTCGCCACCATGGATATTCCCAACAGCCACCAAGGCATATTACGCCCGGATAAAAAGAATTCTCGTGTGTTTTTACCAGATTTTTTTGCAACAACAAGACCAATTATTAAAAAAACTGCGAAAAAAGATAGGATTAATACCCAGTCTAAAGTGGCTAAGTGCATATAATATTTTTTAGTAAGCTATAAAGGATTTTGCTTGCCCTACCCAATTATCTCGTTCAATTCTTCCAGGGAAAAAATCGATGATTTCAGTTAACGCACGGATATCAGACGTAGTGAGTTTGCTTATTTGTTCGTAGGTATAGATATCTATTTCATTAAGTTTTTCCTCAATGTAAGGACCAATACCTTCTATTTTGGTAAGATCGTCCCGTTCAAAGCTATGAGCAACACCAATCGTATCATAATCCAGTTTTGGTTTGTCTTTTGTATAAGTAACAAAGTTGCTTCGCGTTTTTTCTAAAACCTCTTCTGGTTTTACAATTTCTTTTTGTGTCTTTTTTACTACTTCAACAATTTTAGGTTCTATTTCAGTAAAAATAGTTTCAATGTCATTTACTTTTTGTTGATGCTTAGCAGCATTTACTTGACCTTTAAGCTTATTGATAAACGCTCTGCTTTTACCTTTTTGTAGCCACCAACCTGAAAAATAACCAATAATAAAGGAGCTCAGCATTAAAATAAAAATACCGATTAAGTTGGGTAATTGGTTTATATACTCAAAAATACTATCCATTATAGTTATACACTATTTCAATCCGTCTATTAGCATTTCTACCTTGTTTTGAGTTGTTGCTGTCAATTGGATCAGACTCACCTTTTGAAGTAGCTTTAATTCTCGATCTATCAAAGTTTCCTTTCGAAATTAAATACCATCGTACTTGCCGGGCATACTGTAGTCCCATTCTATGATTGTCATTAGCATTACCAACGTTGTCTGTATGACCAATAACATCAATTGTCAGTTGGGGATTACTTGCAAAAGCAGTTTTAATTTCTTTGAGCAAATTACGTAAATTATTATTTACTATAATCCCGGTTTCAGAAAATTTTGGATATACAAAAACGGATTCAGGTATTGTAAGCTCCATCTCTTCAGCTCGGTCTTTATCCCACTTTTTAAATGAAAAAGATATAGTATTATTAAATGATCCATCTTCAGTAAATGAAACATCTTTAATAACAGGTTTAACTATGATTTTTTCTGTAGGAACGCCAGTTTCTATTAAAACCTGTTTCACTTTATTTCCTCGTTGTATTCCTAAATTGGGAGTTTCCATATTTTCATCTGGACTGTAAATTGAAGTAATCTGTACTTCCTGATCTGGATGTTCAATTAAATAAGTATTTATCCTGTATTTAAAATCTACACTAGACTCAGGAATTTTAATTTCAGAACTGTTTTTATGAGAAATTATCCCGTTTTCAAATAAGAACATAATATCGCCCTCACTATTTTTTATTACCATACCAGAACTCTCAGATGCCAACGAATCTATAGTAGGAGGTATGTTCTGGGTAAGCGAGATTGTATCTGTAAGAGGAGTGCTTTTTTTTTCAAACGCAGCTTTGTCTGTATTTTCTATTAGGGCTGCGGTAGCTTTTTTATCGCTTTGAAGCCATGAGTAAAGCCAAAGCCCAAAAAATGCCCAAATTAAAAAAATGATAAAAGCAGTTAAAAAACTCTTCAAAGCGTGTAAAAAATTGATTTATAGAACGTAAGTTGTTCCTCATAATTCTATAAAAACAAATCTAACAAAATAATGTATTTATTTTTGCCTAATATTAATATGTTTATTAATAATTATATAAACAATTTTTCATAGCTTTGTAACCATCTTATGAAACAGATTGCATTACATCATCACCATATTAATTTCCACGCTCTTGCGAGGTGATATTGGTATGTTGTAAGTAAACTTATATAAACTATATCGAAACCCGTTTGAGCATTCTCAAACGGGTTTTTTTATGCATTAAAATCAAAAAAATGAAAGTATTAAAAATTGCTGTACAAAAATCAGGCAGACTTAACCAAGAGTCGCTTAAAATTTTAAAAGATTGTGGCATCGCCATCGATAATGGAAGAGACCAATTAAAAGCACCTGCTAAAAATTTTCCGCTAGAAATCTATTATTTGCGTAATGGGGATATTCCCCAATATTTAAATGATGGAGTGGTTGACTGTGCTATTATTGGAGAAAATATTTTGGTTGAAAACGGAAACGACATTATGGTAAAAGAAAAGTTAGGTTTTTCTAAATGTCGCGTTTCATTAGCCGTGTCGAAGTTTTTTGAATATGAAAATATAAAAGATCTTGACGGAAAAAGAATAGCCACATCGTATCCGGAAACTACTAAAAAGTATCTTGAAGAAAAGGGAATTACGGCAGACTTGCACATTATTAACGGAAGTGTTGAAATAGCCCCCAATATTGGTTTGGCAGATGGTATTTGCGATATTGTAAGCAGTGGCAGTACGCTTTTTAAAAATAATTTAAAAGAAGTGGAAGTTATTCTTAAAAGTGAAGCGGTGTTGGCAGCTTCGCCTAAAATTAGCAATGAAGTGAATGAAATTTTGAACAAATTACTCTTCCGAGTTCAATCTGTATTAAAAGGACGGGATAATCGCTATGTGTTATTAAACACACCAAACGATAAGATTGACGCCATCTCAAAATTATTACCCGGTATGAAAAGTCCAACTATTTTACCATTAGCAAAAGAAGGATGGAGTAGTATGCATTCGGTGGTAAATCAAGAAGAGTTTTGGGAAGTTATTGAAGAATTAAAAGCTGTAGGCGCTGAAGGTATTTTAGTGTGTCCTATTGAAAAAATGATCGCATAATGGAAAAAGTACTAAATCCAGATAAAAGCACTTGGGAAACCTTACTTAAAAGGCCTACGCAAACTGTAGCTGATATTGAGAAAATTGTCAATGAGATATTTTCAGAAGTAAAAACAAAAGGAGATAGCGCAGTGTTAAAATACACACAGCTTTTCGATGGAATAACACCTGATACGATATTAGTTTCCGAAGAAGAAATCAATCAAGCTGTAAAATCTGTCTCTCCGGAATTAAAAAAAGCGATAGACCTAGCGAAAGCAAATATTACTACGTTTCATACGGCTCAAAAAACCGAACAAGTATCGGTAGAAACAACCAACGGAGTTACGTGTTGGCAGGAAAAACGACCCATTCAAAAAGTGGGATTGTATATTCCTGGAGGATCTGCGCCTTTATTTTCTACCATTTTAATGCTTGCTGTCCCTGCAACGATAACTGGTTGCAAAGAAATTGTGCTTTGTACGCCACCTGATAAAAAAGGAGAAATCAATCCAACCATATTATACACGGCAAAACTTTGTGGTGTCACTAAAATCTATAAAATAGGTGGTATTCAGGCCATTGCCGCGATGACATTTGGTACTGAAACCGTTCCTTCCGTTTATAAAATATTTGGTCCCGGAAACCAATACGTCACGGTAGCAAAACAACTGGCAACTAAATATAATGTAGCCATCGATATGCCTGCTGGACCTTCAGAATTATTGGTTTATGCCGATAATACTGCCAACCCTGCGTTTGTAGCGTCAGATTTATTGAGCCAAGCGGAACACGGGCCTGATAGCCAAGTTATTTTGGTTTCAACTTCTGAAAAGATGATTACTGAAACCGAAAAAGAAGTGGTAAAACAGTTGAAAAAATTACCAAGAAAAGAAATTGCAACTCAAGCAATTGAAAACTCTAAACTCATTTTAATTAATACCGAAGAAGAAGCACTCGAAATTATCAATGAGTATGCGCCGGAACACTTTATTGTTATATCAGAAAATGAAGATTATTTCGTGATGAATATTCAAAATGCAGGCTCTGTGTTTATAGGTAATTACACACCCGAAAGTGCTGGCGATTATGCTTCAGGCACCAATCATACTTTACCAACCAACGGATATGCTAAACAATATAGCGGGGTTAATTTAGACAGCTTTTTAAAGAGTATGACGTTTCAGAAAATAACAGAAACAGGTATTAAAAATATTGGTTCTGCAATTGAAATCATGGCAGAAGCAGAGGGTTTGCAAGCTCATAAAAATGCAGTGTCACTTCGTTTAAAAAGCTTACAATAATATTATGAAAAACATATTTAACTTAGATAAATTGATACGTCCCAATGTTGCAGCGTTAGAGCCGTACAGTTCGGCACGTGATGAATTTACGGAAAACGGAGCAGCTATGGTTTTTCTGGACGCCAATGAAAATCCCTTTGAAAACGGAGTAAATCGGTATCCAGATCCGCAACAACGACTTTTAAAGAAAGAAATAGAATTGATCAAAGATATTTCAGAAAAAAACATGTTGTTGGGCAATGGCAGTGATGAAGTATTGGATTTGCTATTTAGAGCCTTCTGTGAGCCTGGAAAAGATAATATTATAACGCTTCCACCTACCTATGGAATGTATAAAGTATTAGCGGGAATCAATAATATCGAGAATAGGGAAGTGCTGCTAACCGAAGCATTTCAACCAAACGTTCCGGCTATTTTAGAGTCAGTTGATGAACAAACAAAACTGATTTTTCTTTGTTCGCCCAACAACCCGACAGGAACCGCTCTTTCTGAAGCAAAAATTATACAGTTATTAAATAACTTCAAAGGATTAGTAGTTATTGATGAAGCGTATATCGATTTTTCTGAAACCGAAAGTTGGTCGAAAAAATTGAAACAGTTTCCTAATTTGGTCGTTACACAAACCCTGTCAAAAGCATACGGAATGGCAGGAATTCGATTGGGTATTTGTTTTGCTTCCGAAGAAATAATAGCAATTTTAAATAAAATTAAACCGCCTTATAATATCAACTCCTTAACACAAGAAAAGGCTATACATCGATTGCAGAATATATCATTAGTAAAAAAAGAAATAGGCTCATTAATAGGTGAAAAGGACAAATTATTTAAAGCTTTACTTGAAGTAAATTTTATTAAGAGAATAGTCCCTTCAGAAGCAAATTATATTCTTTGTCAAGTCGATGATGCTACCAAACGGTACAACCAACTAGTAGAAAAAGGTGTTGTAGTTCGCAATCGAAGTAATCAACCGCTTTGTGAAAATACATTGCGTTTTACCGTAGGAACTCCTGAAGAAAATAAGCTTTTAATTTCCACACTAAAACAACTCTAATCATGAAAAAGAATGTATTATTTATAGATAGGGACGGAACCCTCATTAAAGAAACCGTCGATGAACAAATCGATGCCTTTGACAAGATGGTTTTTTACCCTAAGGTGTTCACTTATATGGCAAAAATAGCCAAGGAATTGGATTTTGAGCTTGTTATGATTACCAATCAAGACGGTTTGGGCACCGACTCATTTCCGGAAGAAACGTTCTGGCCGGTTCATAACTTTATTATGAAGGCCTTTGAAAATGAAGGAGTGGTGTTTAATGAAGTATTTTTAGATAGGACTTTTCCACACGAAAATGCTCCCACCCGCAAACCAGGTACAGCATTGTTGCATAAATATTTTTCAGATGAATACGATTTGGAAAACTCGTTTGTAATCGGTGATCGTTTAACCGACGTCGAGTTGGCCAAGAACCTAGGCTCAAAAGCTATTTTTATCAATGATGACACCCAGTTAGGAACAAACGAAATCACGGTTCAAAAAGAGGAATTAAACTCGGTTATAGCATTAGAAACCAATGACTGGAAAGCTATTTATGAGTTTTTAAAATTAGATGTAAGAACCGCTGAAATCACTAGAAAAACAAATGAAACAGATATATCGATACGATTAAATCTTGATGGAACTGGGAAAAGTGATATGGATACTGGTATTGCGTTTTTCGACCATATGTTAGATCAAATAGCGAGACATGGTCAAATGGATCTTTCTGTGAAAGTAACAGGCGATTTAGAAGTAGATGAACACCACACAATCGAGGATACGGCTATTGCTTTAGGGGAAGTCTTTTCAAAAGCATTGGGAAATAAACTAGGAATAGAACGATACGGGTTTTGTTTACCCATGGACGATTGCTTAGCGCAAGTAGCGATTGATTTTGGCGGTAGAAATTGGCTGGTTTGGGAAGCTGATTTTAAACGTGAAATGATTGGTAAAATGCCTACTGAAATGTTCTACCATTTCTTTAAAAGCTTTACCGATGGTGCCAAAGCGAACCTGAATATTAAAGCTGAAGGAACCAACGAACACCACAAAATTGAAGCAATTTTTAAAGCCTTTGCTAAAGCGATAAAAGTAGCAGTAAAACGAGATACAGACAAGATGATTTTACCATCTACAAAAGGCGTATTGTAATGAATATAGTAATCATAGATTATGGCGCCGGGAATATAAAAAGTCTTCAAGTTGCTATAGAACGCCTAGGGTTTAAAGCTGTTTTAAGTAATAATGAAGAAGAAATTAAAAATGCTGATAAAGTAATTTTTCCTGGTGTAGGTCACGCAGACAGTGCGATGAAAATGCTAAAAGAAACAGGTTTAGACAAACTAATACCGACCTTAAAACAACCTGTTTTAGGTATTTGTTTGGGGATGCAATTACTTTGCACTTCTTCGGAAGAAGGAAATACAAAGGGGTTGGGTGTTTTTAATGTTCACGTAAAACGATTTTCAAACACATTAAAAGTCCCTCAAATGGGTTGGAACACCATTTCAAATTTACAGTCTGATTTATTTAAAAATATTTCAGAACATGAATTTATGTATTTGGTGCACAGTTATTATGTTCCAATGTGCAATGAAACCATTGCAACTACAGATTATGATGGGGATTATTCTTCAGCATTACAAAAGAATAATTTCTACGGAGTTCAATTTCATCCCGAAAAAAGCAGTCATGCTGGAGAAACTATTTTAAAAAATTTTTTAACAATTTAATTATGAGAATAATACCTGCTATAGATATCATTGAAGGTAAGTGCGTACGGCTTTCAAAAGGCGATTACAGTACAAAGAAAATATATAACGAAAACCCACTTGAAGTTGCTAAACAATTTGAAGCGCATGGCATACAATACCTGCATTTAGTTGATTTAGATGGTGCAAAAAGCAGCCATATTGTTAATCATAAAATTTTAGAAGAAATAGCTTCTAAAACCAACTTACAAATAGATTTTGGAGGCGGTTTAAAGAGTAATAAAGACCTAGAAATAGCTTTTAACAGTGGTGCCAATCAAATAACAGGCGGAAGTATTGCCGTTAAAAAACCAGATGTTTTTAAAAACTGGTTGCAACAATATGGTAGCGACAAAATTATCTTAGGTGCAGATGCAAAAGATGAAAAGGTAGCAGTTGGAGGTTGGTTAGAAGAGAGTGATGAGTTTGTCATTCCTTTTATTCAAAAATACCAAGATGAAGGAGTATCGTATGTTATTTGCACAGACATTAGTAAAGACGGCATGTTAGAAGGGCCTTCGTTTGATTTATACAAGCAAATCTTGTCTGAAACCCAGAATTTAAAACTAATCGCTTCAGGAGGTGTCGCTACTTTTGATGATCTACCAAAGCTCGCTGAAATAGGCTGTGAAGGTGCTATTATTGGGAAGGCAATTTATGAAAACAGAATTTCGATGAAACAACTTGAAAAATTTATATTAGATGCTAACTAAACGAATTATCCCTTGTTTGGATATAAAAAACGGACGCACCGTAAAAGGTGTAAATTTTGTAAACCTACGTGACGCGGGAGATCCAGTGGAGTTGGCTAAAATCTATTCTGAAACGGGTGCCGATGAATTGGTGTTTTTAGACATTTCAGCTACTGAAGAACGACGTAAAACGCTTGCTAATCTTGTTTTGAAAGTTGCCGAAGCCATAAACATCCCTTTTACTGTAGGTGGAGGAATTTCAACGGTGGAAGATGTTGCCGTTTTATTAAAAAATGGAGCCGATAAAATTTCGGTAAATTCTTCAGCAGTTAAAAATCCGCAGTTAATAAACGATTTAGCTGCTAAATTTGGTTCGCAATGTATTGTAGTGGCGATTGATGCAAAGCAAATTAACGATGAGTGGATTGTGCATTTGGTTGGCGGAAAAGAAGCAACAACGCTCAACTTATTTGATTGGGCACAAGAAGTTGAAAAAAGAGGAGCCGGAGAGATTCTCTTTACATCAATGGATAATGACGGTACCAAAGACGGTTTTGCTAATGAAGCGTTAGCAAAATTATCAAACATGCTAAATATTCCAATTATCGCTTCAGGTGGCGCTGGGACCATCAACCATTTTAGCGATACCTTTAAATTGGGGAATGCAGATGCAGCTTTGGCTGCTAGCGTATTTCACTTTAAAGAAATAGAAATTTCAGAATTAAAAAAAGATTTACAAACCCAGGGAATCCCTGTTAGATTATAAAATTATGCAAATTGATTATACAAAATATGAAAACGGTTTAGTACCAGCTGTTATACAAGATGCCATCACAAAAAATGTGCTGATGTTGGGCTATATGAATGAAGAAGCTTTTTTAAAAACAAATGAAACGAAGAAAGTCACATTTTTTAGCCGTAGCAAAAACAGGCTATGGACGAAAGGAGAGGAGAGTGGAAACTTTCTGCACTTGGTTTCATTAAAAGTTGATTGCGATAACGATACGCTGCTTATTCAGGTGAAACCAGAAGGACCAACTTGTCATAAAGGTTCCGATACGTGTTGGAATGAAGAGAATAGTTCAAACTTCGGGTTTCTTTCAAAACTAGAGGAAGTGATTAAAGACCGAAAAGAGAATTCGGCAAATGAAAATTCATATGTCTCATCACTTTTTAGAGAAGGAATGAATAAAATAGCTCAAAAAGTAGGAGAGGAGGCAGTTGAAGTAGTTATTGAAGCAAAGGATAACGATAACACTCTGTTTTTAAATGAAAGCAGCGATTTGTTGTTTCATTACCTAATCTTGTTGCAGGCAAAAGGATTTACACTTTCAGCTGTTGAAAAAGTGTTGCAAATGCGGCATAGCCAATAAATTTGCAACCTTTTATATAAAAAATCACATTTTTTTGCATTTAAAGAAATGAAAATGAGTCATTTCTTTTATGAGCATACGTAATTAGTTTTTATAAAAATTGTTATCAACCAATTTGATCTTGATATCTGGATAATTTTTCTTTAACTCTCTTTCTAATCCAATAACATGGGCAGCCCCGACAATGACAATGTTTTTAGTATACTCATTACTTAGTACTTGATTAGCAATGTTTGTAGCCATTCTGCTATTGCGTTCGTTCCAAAATTTTGTCCCTAACGTACAGCTTTCAGTTTCATTTTTCACATATGTAAATGAGGATAGTTTGTGTAACCTTAATAAAGATTTACGTTTATTTACGTGTTTACCTAACCTTCCTAAAAGTGCAGGTAGTATAGCTCTGTTGTAGTCTTTTTTATTCAATTCTCTATTAATTTTATTATCCCCATTGGTTTGCCCTTGCTTTGCACAACCCTGCCAAGCTTCATGATATTGTTTATTCGTTTGTTGATCGCCCATGGAATGTAATTTTTTGATGTTCAACTCCAAAGCTAGCTTTGCTGTTAAATCTCCGTCTTCAGTACGAGCCGGTTTTTTAGAACCCTCAACGCCGTGTTTTTGAATGTATTTGTAAAATTCATAATTAGCATTGTCCCTAAGGTAAGCAAACGAAGTAGTTATTAGTTTTAAATTGTCTTCTGTAAGATTTTCAAAATCTTTTTTTAGTAACGAATCCAAAATTTGCTGATTAAAACTGAAACTATTTTTTAGCGAATCTGATAAATAGTAAAACTCTTTATAATGTTTTGACCAACCATTTTTTAAATATTCCCAACTTAGTGAGTCATTTGGTCTCGGACTTTCAACATAAATAGCTTCAGGGTTGTATTTTACAGCTAATTTTAAAAGTGGTTTGTAACTGTTTTTAACAATTTTAGGTACTTCGTGCATGGTACCAATTATAAATACTTCTTTTTTGGTTTGTGTTTGTGACAGTAAGTTTGTTGTTAAAATTACGGTAGTTAAAAAGAAGATTAGATTTTTCATGTTGTTTGTTTTTAGGTCCCTTTGAGTTTTGGGAATTGATTATTTCTGAAACAAACATACAAGTAGAAGAATATCAAATACCCTTAATTTAGGGCGTTTGGGGTGAAATAATACTTATTTGTGGTGAAATTTAAATTGAAGATAGGTTTATTTTACCTATTTGATTTATTGAAAAAAAATTAAGACCCTAAAACAAACTTTACATGTTCAACATATGTTTTTGAAACGGGAATTTCAATATCGTTACTTAAAAGAAGTGCTAGTTTTCCTTTTCTGTTTTTCCACTGCTTAAAATGAAAAGGATTAAATATATGAGAACGATGACTTCGGATTAAAGATGTGTCAAGTGTTTCGATATAGGAAAGCTTATTTCGTATTAGTTGTCTTTTTACATTTCCGAAGTCTAAAAAAACCACTTCAATATAGTTGTCATCAGCTTTTATGGATATGATATCATTTAGCTGAACATGCAACCCTTCGTAGGTTCCTTCACCATCTATTTTTATTTTTTCATCTTCCAAGCTCTTTTCTCTGTATTTTCCTAAAGCTACACGACCTCCTATAACGATAGGCAAGATAACCGCAATCACAGGTACATAAATTGAAGAAAAAAAGTACCACACTCCATACGGGTTAGGTTCGCCTGAAACAATAATATATAAATAGACACCTCTTGCAATTATGAAAGCTAACATACTAAAGCAAAGTATGAATAACAGTTCTTTGCCAATAGTCCAAGCTGTATTTTTACATAGCCAATTTTGAAAAGGCATCATAAAAAAGTAAGCAATCCCACCCACTAGACCGTAAATAGGTAAATAAATAAGTTGCTCAATGTTAGTAAGCTCATTAACATCAAGGGGTTCGGTTAAATATAAAAACGTAAAAATCCATATTACAAGACCTAACGCAACGAGCAAATGATGTTTAACGAAAGGATCAAAAGGATACGTGGTGTTTAACAATTTTCTAAGCTTATTTAATATTAGTTACAAGTCTAAAATAATTAAAAGATTTAGTTTTTCTATCTTTAAAAAAACAATTTATAAAAATGACTGCAAGAAAAAAACGCCGTATAAAACTTCCGAAAGTAAAACCACATAAAAACAGGAATGAAGTCCCTGGACAAGTAACGTATACGGGTAAAAAAGAATCTACGGTTACTAAGTTGGAAATCATTGACTATTCAAAAGATCATTACAAACGAATAGACACTGAAAATATTGAAGATGCATTTGAGTTTGAAACCTCCGAACATGTTACTTGGATTAATGTTAATGGACTTAACAACACCAAAGAAATAGAGCGATTAGGCGATTATTACAGCTTGCATCCGTTGATTCAAGAGGATATTGTGACCACCAATCAGCGCCCAAAGATGGATGAATATGAAGATTATTTATTCATCGTTTTTAAAATGTTGCATTATACGGACGATGGCGATTTTATAAATGAACATGTAAGTATGGTTGTTGGCCATAATTATGTCACCACCTTTCAGGAAGCAGATGGCGATGTTTTTGATGGATTACGAGACCGAATTGAAAATTCGAAGGGTCGTGTTCGAAATAAAGGTGCAGATTATCTAATGTTCGCTTTATTAGATGCGGTAGTTGACAATTACTTTAGCGTAATTGAAACATTAAGTGCAAAAATTGAACTAATAGAAGATCAATTATTTGAAGATAAAGTTGAAGACGATATTACTCAAGATATTCAAGTTTTAAAGAAAGAAATATTACGAATTAGAAGGGCAGTAATACCCTTGCGAGAAGTAATAAATAGACTTGAAAAAACCGATACCGCATTAATTGAAGCACGGACTCAAAACTATATTCGTGATTTATACGATCATATTATTCAAGTTTCAGAAAGTGTCGATATTTATCGTGAAATGATTTGGGGCTTAATGGATATGTACATGACAACCATCAGTAATAAGATGAACGAAGTCATGAAAGTACTGACGATTATGGCATCTATTTTTATTCCATTGACATTTATGGCTGGTATCTACGGAATGAACTTCGAGCATATGCCCGAACTTCATTTACGCTACGGATATTATTACCTATGGGGCGCTATGATCCTTGTCTTTTTTGGCTTATTATGGTATTTTAAAAGAAAAAAGTGGCTTTAAATTAATTGAGCCAACCGCGTTGTTTCGCTCCTTTATTATAAAAATATAGAAAAATAGAAATGGTAATGACTATTAAAGGCATGATAATCGCTGTTGGTCCTATAATATCCATAACATTTGTAGCGAAGATCCAATAAATTTGCGCTATTAAAACAGTTATTAAAGAAAGTCCAAATAAGCTAATAGTGATTTTCTTACGCATAAGCATCGTTATACAAGCTAATAAACCTGCAATAGTTGCTATGCCAAAAGCTGCAGTATACCATGCAGGCATACTTGTGTATAATTCCATTTCTTCTGAAGAAGCTCCTTCTGTTACCATTTCTAACATAAAGGTGGAAACAACAAATTGAATAACGCCCATCACGTTCCATAATAGCGCTAACACTGCAATTATCCAAAAAGCAGTATTGGGTTTGGTAGTAGTTGTCATATTTTTTTGTTTTGGTTGATTTCTTTAAAAGTACAAAAATAGTTTTAGTAGGAATTGCGGATTTAATCTTTTGAAATATAAAAAAGAGAACAACCATGTAAACTGAATGATAGGGAACCCTATTAATTCATCAAAAAAATAGTACTTTTGTTTTTTGAATCTTAGCTAGACTACTCTATGAGCCAAAAAGTGTTACTAAACGCAACCGAAATCAATATTGCGCTTCATCGCTTGGCTTGCCAATTAATTGAAAATCACGATACTTTTACCGATACCGTTTTAATAGGAATACAACCGCGTGGTGTGTTTCTAGCTGAACGTTTAAAAACATTGTTAGAAGAAGAATATAAAGTCAAAAATATTAAACTTGGATATTTAGACATTACTTTTTATCGAGATGATTTTAGACGAAGTGGAAAACCGTTAGAAGCCAATAAAACCAATATCAATTTTGTAGTTGAAAATAAAAAAGTGGTCTTTATCGATGATGTTTTATACACCGGTAGGAGCATTCGTTCTGCATTAACAGCAGTACAGTCATTTGGTCGGCCATTAGAGATAGAGCTCTTAACCCTTATCGACAGACGTTTTAGCAGACATCTACCCATACAACCAGATTATAGGGGACGACAAGTAGATGCCATCAACAATGAAAAAGTAAAAGTATGTTGGGAAGAAAATGATGGAGAAGACATAGTATATTTAGTAAGTAATTAAAGTTTCAGAAAAATCATGAGCGAACTGAGTGTAAACCACTTACTGGGAATAAAATACATCACCGAAGATGATATCAACCTTATCTTTAAAACGGCAGATCATTTTACAGAAGTAATTAACCGTCCCATTAAAAAAGTTCCTTCACTTCGAGACATAACCATTGCCAATCTCTTTTTTGAAAACAGTACTAGAACACGTCTTTCCTTTGAATTGGCTGAAAAACGGCTCTCAGCAGATGTAATCAACTTTTCTGCAGCTTCATCTTCAGTAAAAAAAGGAGAAACCTTAATTGATACCGTAAATAACATCTTATCCATGAAAGTAGATATGGTAGTAATGCGACACCCCAATCCAGGTGCAGGTATCTTTCTTTCAAAAAACATAAAAGCCAGTATTGTAAACGCTGGTGATGGTGCTCACGAACACCCTACTCAAGCTTTGTTAGATTGTTATTCTATTAGAGAAAAACTAGGGGATGTAGCAGGAAAAAAAGTGGTGATTGTAGGTGATATTTTGCATTCTAGAGTCGCTTTAAGTAATATTTTTGCACTCCAAAAACTTGGAGCAACAGTTAAGGTATGTGGGCCTAAGACGCTTATCCCTAAATATATAGAAAAATTAAATGTGGAAGTTGAAACCAACCTTCGCAAAGCATTGGAATGGTGTGATGTAGCCAACATGCTGCGGGTTCAAAATGAACGAATGGATATTAGTTATTTTCCCACAACACGAGAGTACACTCAACAATTTGGTGTCAATAAAAAATTATTAGATTCTTTAAATAAAGAAATAGTGGTGATGCACCCAGGTCCTATAAACCGCGGTGTGGAAATTACAAGTGATGTAGCCGACAGCAAGCAGGCTATTATACTAAATCAGGTGCAAAATGGAGTTGCTATTCGTATGGCTGTGCTGTATTTATTAGCTTCAAAAATTCAATAAGATGAAATGCCCATTCACAAATTATAAATCAACTGAAGATGTGTCTCGGGGCATTCCATCTTCCTATTTATCAAATATTTTATACAAATGAAAATTACAAATCACGATAACTACGTGGTGTTAGCAGACGAGCAAGATAACATCTCAGACTTTGCTTCTTTTTTGGAATATCAAATTCCGAAGAAGTTTAAAGGCCAGAATGTAATTGTAGATATAGTAAAATATGATACGTTACAATTAGAAGAGTTGCTTCAGTTTCTTAAAGTTTCAAACTTACATCGTAAAACGAAACATTCATTTGTATTAGTAAACAGTGCTATTAATCCAGATGTAATCCCGATGGAAATGATTGTCGTTCCTACTATTCAAGAAGCTTCAGATACTGTCTCTTATACACATCTCCGAGCCCACGAGACCTCTCTACATCTCG
>CAJXPE010000008.1 GCA_913057965.1 uncultured Marixanthomonas sp.
CGAGATGTAGAGAGGTCTCGTGGGCTCGGAGATGTGTATAAGAGACAGTTTTTAAGCCAACTAGTATTACCATTAGTGATGCCACAGCTAATAGGCATCTACTTTCTCTTATCCCCAGCTCCCTTATCAAAAGCCACCAGATTAAACAGTTCACGCATCCTGCTACGAACACGATTGCCATAGCGTTCTTCCAGTTCTTCAGCATTGAGATTGGTTGTGGCGTGGGTTTTAATTTTGTGTTTGGTTTGTAGGTACAGTTCGTATCGAGATAAAAGCACTTCGCCCATCACATTCAAATCCTTTCCGTAAAATCTGCCAGAGGGTTCCACACCCAAATCATCAAAACAATAGAATTTGGTATTCCCATATTCCTCGACCGTTTTAAAACCTAAATGATTAAAGCTGAAGGTTACGTTCCGGCAAGGAATCATTTCGTAAGGACGTTGCAACGGTACCAAATGACGTAGCAATTTCATTAAGCTGGTCTTACCGCAGCCTACGGGTCCAGAAAGCAGGATACCTTTATCGATGTCAATTCCGTAAGTTGAGCAGTTCTCTTTATCCTTGATGAAGTAAGAACAGAGCTTTAGCAGTATCACCTTATCCTCATCGTAAATCCTAAACTTCTTCCCAAATAGCAGCTTGCCCTTGGCATTCAAGTAAATTAGAATTTTTGGGAAGTCGTAGAGAACGCTTTTACCATCAAAGTTTCCGAGCGAGTATTCCACGCCACCTTCGGTTATTTTAGAGGGGTTGTCCATAGTCTTTGTTTTTACTGGTTCGCAGGTTGTCCTTGATTTGGGACGCTTGTTTTTTGTTTGGTTTGTTTTCCTCGGCATATAATTCTGTTCTGTCCATCCAGTTTGTGGCCAAGGCACGCCAATCTCTAATTTCATTTCCATCACTCGTTTGCCAGTTCCGGGTTTCATAATGCTCAAAGAATTTTTTTCCTTCATCAGCATTAAAACCTTTTTCAATAAAAAAATTAATAACGGTCTGCCAGCCCTTTGGTTGTTTTATATTGTTTACTTGTTTGGTATTGTTTATAGTAGATACCAATGCTTGTCCACTGGTGGGACGGTGCGAGTCCACAGCTTGTCCATTATTGGGATGGTGTTGGTACACTACTGGTTCACGTATGGGACGGTACTGTTCCGCAAGCTGTTCTAATATGGGATTGTACTGTCCCGTAACAGTTTCATCACTTGTCCCAATAATGGACATCTTGATTTTACTGCCTTTGTAGGGATTGTTAGAAGGGAAGTAGGATAGATAGTTCCAAGAATCGAGGTCTGTCACACATCTATGATAAGTGGATTTTGAACCAATCTTGGCAACGCGCATTAATTCGCGACGGTTTACATAGAACTCATCTGCAAACCGACTACTGTTCCATTCTTGGAACAGCGCCATATATAGGCTTATGTGCGTTGGATTGAGGCGGTCATCAAAAAAGAACTTTTCAAAAGCCGCATTTAGTAGCTTTATATAGTTCATCTTTTAAGAATTTTGCTTGTGCTGCACTCGATTTGAGTTCATTACACCTTGAATTTCCTCTGCATCATAGTAGATAATGCCCCCAACTTTTGTGTATGGCAACGTTCCATTGATGCGAAGATTCTGTAATGTACCTGGACTGACTTGAAGCAAGTCCATTACCTCGGAAGATTTTAAATATTTCTTGAGTTTTCCAGTTGCTTGTTTAGATAGAAGATTCTTGATGTCATCGAGCAATTCCATTTTAAATTCTCGAAGGTCGTCGGTGGTAATAATATTTGCTGGCATAATAGAACGGTTTTAAAGAAAGGGACTATCGTATCGATTTCAACTAATTTGATAGTCCCTGACCTGATTTGACTTTCGTTCTACAAATTTGGGATGGTTTATTGGATTTTAATCCCAAGTTGTACCCAAATAGGGTGTTTTTATTTACTCATTTTCAATGGTTTAAATTGGTTTGATTTAGAGGTGTCACTTAAAATCATCTTTGCCAAATGATAATAGATAAAATTAATTTTATTTTTTCCCAAGTAAGACCCAACTTGGGAAGAAATTTAACATTTTTAAAAATGAAAATATCAACCGTCCGTTTCCTCCATTCTCCTTAAAAGTGTTGCTTTCAGTCTATCGATAAACTTGGTTTGGTCAATTTTCCGTTCTCTAATTTCGAGAAAAGTTCTATAAACATTTCCGAGTTTGAGTTCAAAGATGTCTTCACAAGCCGAAGCCATCTCTTTAATCCCAGCCGTACCACTTTTTATCGCTCCTAAAGCCTGTAAGGCATAAATCAATTCAATTAGGTCTGTTTTTGAGGCTGTCCATCCAAGTCGCTCGCCATTTGATAAAGTACTCAGTTTATTCTGTACACCGTTTGACAGATCCCTCAAATAACTTAACTCTTCTACGTAATGACTGATTAATAAATCGTAGGCCATAATTTTGGCAATTGCATTATCGTGGCTTGTGGAAAATTCTGCATCGGTATAAAAATGAGATGTGTTTGACACCAGACTGATTTTATCATTTCCTCGTAAAAAATAGAATTCATCCAAAAGTTCAGAATCTTCCCTGTAATATTTTATAAAATCTATATTTCGCCGATTGCTTTCTTGTAGTTTATTTATTACTGAATCGATAAATTCCTGTTGAGATTTTATGGTGCCAGCAGGTCTGTTTATTAAAAAATTGTAGAGTTTGGCATAAAATTTCAATCTGCTATAAACATAAGGCTTATGTTTTTTAAAGAATATGATTTCATTTTGTTTGTCTTGAAATTCATTTTCTCTTACACAAACTCGCAATTGCTGTAAGTATTGTCTTGAAATGGAAATACCTTGTTCAACATTATTGAAATCGTTAAGATTAGATTCCTCAACTGCTTTTATTTCCTCTTTGTAATTATCTAAAATTTTATGAATCAGCTTATGCAAAATATTTGGGGCTTTAGATTTGGGTTAATTATCAATAAATATGGTTATGTGCTTATTTTTTTATGGTGGATTTTTGAAAAAGAATAAAAAACCAATAACAGCCAAGACAATGCTGCCAGCAATTATAAAAGGGTAGTAAAAACCACCTGCGAGTAACCAAGTCCCTAAAACAGGCCCTAGAATTTGACCAACGCTATTAGTAGAGCTCTGAATAGAAATGTTCCTGCCAGTATTTTGCTTTGATATTAATGAGACCGCAGAAAGTAAATTTGGGGTTACCATAGCACCTCCAGCAGCGAAAACAACGATTAACACATATACCAAGTATTCATTCTTAAAAAAGGGAAAGACAATTAAGGATAATCCAGATATAAACAACCCTAATGCAATTTGTTTCTTTGTGGATAAAAACTTCTCTCCGTAAGTAGCGAACAAAGGTTGTAAAACAGCCATTATTGAACCACATAGCATAAAACCAATACCTATTTGGTTACTGTTAAATCCTAATTCATCTTTCCCATATATTGAAAAGACAGTTTCAAACAGCGTTACTACAAATTGGATGACAAACGACAGACCCAGTAATACGACAAAATATTTGGTAAATGTGAATCGCAAGCTCGCTTTTTGTGTTGTGAACGTATGTACGCGAGTGGTGTTTTTTAACCATTTTGCTACTACAAATAAGACTATAAGTCCTAGAAGAGCGGCAAACAAAAAGGGTACTGAAAATCGGTCTAAATGCAGCAGACCTATCGTATATTTTAAATGAAGGTCAGTTTGAGACAGAAAGCCACCAATGACAGGGCCAAAAATAACACCAGAGCTAATGGCAACACCCGACCAACCCATTATTTTTGTTCTTCGTTTTTCAGAAGTAATGTCGCTCAAATATGCGTTGCTAACTGGAATAACTGATGACGTGAAAATACCACCAAAGATGCGAGCAACATATAGCATCGTCAAGGATGTAGCAAGACCGGTAAGTAATTGCATAATTACAAAGCCGATTAGCCCAACAATGATAATGGGTTTACGGCCGTATTTATCGGATAGCCTGCCCCAGAGTACAACGAAAAGAAGCTGGAAGAGCGGATAAATACTGGTCAAAAAACCAATATGAAAGTTAATCGAATCAGTATCTAGGTTATCTCCTAAAGCTAATCTTTCGGTATAGTAGGGAAGGGTTGGCAATAAAATACCATAGCCCAACATCACTACAAATAAACTCAACAGAATTAAAAATATCCTGTTGAGTTTTTCTTTTCTATCCATTTATTTTTTACCGATTTTTCGCTTCAATAATTGCGCATTAATAGCCACTATAATTGTACTCAAACTCATAAATACCGCTCCTACAGCTGGCCCTAAAACAAAGCCAGAAGAGTATAGAACACCTGCAGCTAATGGAATGGCCACCACATTATACCCAGTTGCCCATATTAGGTTCTGAATCATTTTATTGTACGTAGCCTTTCCGAACAAAATTAGGTTTGCAATATCTTGTGGATTGCTATTTACCAATATAATATCGGCTGTTTCGGCGGCTACATCAGTACCAGAACCAACAGCGATTCCTACATCAGCTTTGGCAAGTGCGGGCGCATCGTTTACGCCATCTCCAGTCATAGCCACAAACTCTCCTTTGTTTTGCAACTCTTCTACAATTTCTACTTTTTGGTGTGGTAGCACTTCGGCATAATAGCCATCCAACCCTAATTTTTCACTCACAGCTTTGGCTGTTTTTTCGTTATCCCCAGTTGCCATCAAAACTTTGATATTATTCTTTTTAAATATTTTTATAGCTTCCGCAGATTCAGGTCTTATTTCATCAGCAAGCGCAATGTATCCTGCTAGTTGTCCTTCAATTAATACAAATACAACAGTTTCAGCAGCGTCACTATAAGCATCTTCAGGAATAGTTATTTTTTCATCCCTTAAATAACCAGGACTAACCACTTTTACTTGCTTTCCTTCTACATTTGCCTCTACACCTTTACCAGTAATCGCATTAAAGTTTTCAGGCTTTGGGATTGTAATATTGTCTTCTTTAACTTTTTTAATAATCCCAACAGCAATTGGATGTTCTGAACTTTGTTCCAATGCACTTGACAGTCTTAAGATTTCATCGTTTGAATAGGACACATTTACAGATTTGATTCGAGTAACGCCAAAGTCCCCTTTGGTCAAAGTCCCTGTTTTGTCAAATAGTAAGGCGGATATCTTACGTGATTCTTCAAAGGCAGTTCTATTACGGATTAATAATCCATTTTGTGCAGATACAGCAGTAGAAATGGCAACTACAAGAGGAATTGCAAGACCCAATGCGTGTGGACAAGCGATGACCATAACGGTAACCATTCTTTCTAATGCATACACAAACGGAAAGCCTAAAATCAGCCAAACTGCCAACGTACCAAAACCAATAGCCAAAGCTATATAAGTCAACCATTTTGCAGCCCTATCGGAAAGGTTTTGCATTTTAGATTTGGTCTTTTGTGCTTCCTCAACCATCGTAATAACCTTATTGAGATAGCTGTCTTTTCCTGTATGCTCTACCTTTACCTTTATGCTGCCATTACCGTTTACCGAACCACCAATAACCTTATCGTTTTCATCTTTTTTTACAGGTTTGGATTCGCCTGTAAGCATAGATTCATTTAGGTAACTTGAACCGTCTACTATAATCCCATCAGCAGGAACTTTTTCACCTGGTTTTACAAGTATTACGTCATCTTTCAGTAAATCTTCCAGAGGAATATCTTCAATAGTGTCTCCTTTAACACGATGTGCCTCGGCAGGCATCATGCTTACTAACAGCTGCAAGGCCTTAGAGGCGCCTAGAACGCTTTTCATCTCTATCCAATGACCTACAAGCATAATAGCAATAAGCGTAGCCAGTTCCCAGAAAAAATCGACACCTTCTAAACCAAACACCGTTGCCGAACTATAAACGTAAGCCACGGTAATGGCCATAGAAATAAGGGTCATCATTCCTGGCGCACCTTTTTTGATTTCAGACCAGAATCCTTTTAAAAATGGCCAACCACCATAGAAATATACGATTGTGGAAAGTGCAAAAAGGATATATGGATTTCCGGGAAGCAAAAACTCATATCCAAAAAAGTCCTGAATCATCGGCGAGAAGAACAGTATGGGAATAGTAAGTACAAGGGTTACCCAAAACCGTTTTCTAAAATCGGCAATCATCATTTTATGATGGTCGTGCCCGTGTTCTCCGTGCCCTGGATTGTGGCCAGAATGGTCTCCACCTTTGTGGTTCATTTTAGAATGGTCTTCTTTTTTGTGTTTCATCTTCGAATGGTCCATTTTAGAATGGTCCATTTCATCGTGATTGTGGTGTTCGTGATTTTCCATAATTTTTGTTTTTGTTGATTTTTATCGTAATTTTTTTCTCATAGCTTCCGAAATGTTTTCGGCATAGACGCCATAGGCATCTACCAAAAGTCCCTTTATTCCATCTTTGGAAGATATTGCGTATAGAATGCTATTGTCATCGGTACTGCTCATACCTTCAAAACGATAGGTCTTATCTACCGTAAAATCCTCTGGATGGATTTCAATTTTCAAGGAAGGACATTCCAAGCATTCTGGCTTTAAGTTGAAGTCATAAGGATAATCGTTTGCCTGTAAATCATTTATGGCTTCTGAGAGTGTGTCGTAATTTTTCATTTGTATTTATTTATAGTTCATTATAAAATAACTGCCATCCGATTCGGTAAATTTCTGAAAGGTCAATAACCCTTTTTCATTTAATTTCTCATTAACGGTATAGTTGAGTTGCTTAAGGCGAATCCCCCATGCATAGGCCTTAATATTAATTTTTGAATAAATATTCTTTTCATTATTTTCTAATTTTCGGTCGTAGATCTTTATTATGCTTTTTGAACCGAAAAAATTTAACAAGCCCGAATCAAAACTCATTTCTAGTTCAATATTTTTCAGATTATCCAAATTGTATAGTTCTTTAAATTTCTTTGAAGTGGTGTTGATTTCTGTTTTCTTTGATTTTGGATTGGAAAA
Source organism: uncultured Marixanthomonas sp. (assembly GCA_913057965.1). GTDB lineage: Bacteria > Bacteroidota > Bacteroidia > Flavobacteriales > Flavobacteriaceae > Marixanthomonas. Next base: position 6,975 of record CAJXPE010000008.1, read on the forward strand.
CGGGAAAGCCATTACCACTACACTTGCTTCATCAGGCTTGCAACGATAGGTTGTGGTGTATTTATCGGTCAATTTTTTGTCTTTATCAAACAATTCCGTAACTACCTCAATTTCATAGTATCCATTTTTCTTTATTGTTTCACTGGCTTTGAAAGTTTGTTTATTTAAAAAAGAACCATTTTCATCAAAGTTTTCCCGAATAACAACTCTGCCTGAAATCTGCCCAATGAGCATTTCAGTTTGTCCAGTCATTGTGATGCTGAATAAAGTGATTAGTACTATAAAGCCTTGTTTTCTCATATATGGTGCATTAATTTTTTTACCTCTTTTGCCATAATATCACTTAAATCTATTCCATTTGAAGAGTGTGGGATGGTATTACAAGTCACTATTTTTTCTACTCCGGAATCCAATAAATCTTGATAGGCGTTTCCTGAAAAAACGGCGTGAATGCCTACACAAATAGGTGGTTTCATTCCTGCTTTTTTAAGATGTTGTACGGTTTCAATCATCGTTCGCGCCGTGGAAATAATATCATCTACCAAAATGGGTGTAGCATCTTTATATATATCCACATCGGGAACAGAGACTTCTACATCACGGTCACCGTGACGCACCTTTTGTAATACCGTAAATGGTGCTCCTGCATTTTTGGCGACTTCTGATACCCATTGTTCACTTTCAGAATCAGGTCCGATAAGTACCGGGTTTTCGATATTTTCTTTAATCCATTCTGAAATTGCGTCGGCAGCGTGAATCACTTTATTTGGAATTTGATACACTTCTCCCAACGAACTAATTCTGTGCAAGTGAGGGTCAACTGTGGTAATGCTATCGGCGAAACCAGAAATCAATTTTCCGAAGAAACCGGAAGTCACTCCTTCTCCTTCATTAAATACTTTGTCCTGCCGCATATACGCCAAATAGGGTGCTACCAAACAGGTACACATAGCTCCTAATGATTTGGCTGTGTGGCTTAAAAAATATAGTGACAACAGTTTTTCGTCCGGTTCGTGCAAGGTGCATACCAGTACCACACATTTATCTTTAACATCAGACAATATGCGCGTGTATGATTCCCCGTCAGGGAATTTCCTTAATGTGGCTTGACCCACTTCAGCATCCATTTTTGTAGCCATTAGTTCTGTGAGTTCTTCATTTCCGGGAAGACTGAATAATATTGTTTTCATAGTATGTTCTTTAATTTATAGTTATGATGTCGTTATGGTTGTTTTCATATTCCAAGGCATAATTAAGTTCACCTTTGGATTCAGCATATATGGTATAAAGCAGTTGGTTCTCTTCGATTTGTTCTCCCAAATGCACATTTAGAAGAATCCCTGCCGATTTAGATTGTGGTGCTCCAGAAAGCTTGGCCAGTTTTGCAATTTTACGGTTATCAATTCGTTGCAAAACGCCTGACTTTTCAGCTTTAATTTCAATTTTATAAGGTGCTAAAACTGGTTTTGAAAATTGACCTTGCGCCTTACAAATGGCTACGAATTTTTCATATGCTTTTCCAGATTTGAGAATTTTATGTGCGGTTTCCTGTCCCTTTCCTTTTTCTACTTTTCCAGAAAGTTCTAATAGTTCAGTAGCTAAAAGCAATGCTCTTTCTGTTAAGTCTTTAGGTGCATCTTCCTCATTTTTCAAAACTTTTAATATATCTATGGCTTCTAAAGTGGGGCCGATACCCCTTCCAACAGGCTGCGTGCCATCCGTAACTACAACTTTTACATTCAACCCAACAGCAGTTCCAACGGTTTCCATATGATTTTTTAGTTTTTCTGCCATTTCGGTACTGCGAACCTTGGCGGTTTCTCCCACGGGAATATCAATGACCACGTGAGTAGAACCAGCTGCTGCCTTTTTAGAGAGTACTGAAGCGATGAGCTGACCTTCGCTATCAATATCCAAGGCTTTTTCAATTTTAATGAGCACATCATCGGCAGGACTTAACTGCGCTGTACCGCCCCAAACAAAACATCCGCCTTCTTTTTCTACTACGGTCTTTATTTCCTCGGAAGAGAGCGTAACATTGGTCAGTACTTCCATTGTATCTGCTGTGCCTGCTGGCGAAGTGATTGCCCGTGAGGATGTTTTTGGCATAGTAAGCCCATACGCGGCAACAATGGCAACGACTAACGGTGTTGTTCTATTTCCAGGCAATCCGCCAATACAATGTTTGTCCACCACGATATCTTTGTTCCAGTTCAGTTGCTTACCAGAAGCAATCATTGCTTTGGTAAGGTCAGATATTTCATCAATATCCATTCGGTCACCTGCGCAGGCAGTTATGAATGCCGAAAGGTGGATGTTGGAATAATCGCCTTCAACGATATCGGTTATGATGTTGTTATAGGCCTTATAATCCAGTTTTTTGTTATAGATTTTTGCCCTGACGTGGCTTAAGGATTCAATAGGCTCTAAATGGGAAACATATAATGTATCGTTTGGGGAAACATTGAGTTTTTTCGCAGCAGCATCTGATAGTCCGATTTCATTAGGCAACAGAATATCAGAATTCAGGACATTAAGACTTGCTACGATTGATGTATTTGCATTGGATATTCTTATTCGGGTAAGTGCCTCAAACCCTTCTGAAATACAGACGTGGCAATCTTCGCGCATATACACTACATTTTCGTTTTGGGTATAGATTCCGAGATGTTTATATTTTAATATGTTTGAGTGTGTGTCCATATTTTATTGGTTGTTGTGATTTTTCGATTTATTCTATTTCTTCGATAGTGTATAATTGCGGAATTTCTGCATCCCACCCATAAGTTTCCTTGATGCCTTTTTGCAATGCTTCCGCACTTTCTTTTTCACCGTGTACTATGAAAATGCGCTCTGGCGTATTTTTTATTTTGCCCATCCATTCTATAAGTTCTTTATGGTCTGCGTGTGCCGAAAGCCCTTCAATTTCTGCAACTTCCATATGAAACGGCACCCATTTTCCGTACACTTTCAATTCCTTATCACCTTCCAATAATTTTCTTCCCCGAGTACCTTCGGCCTGATAACCCACAAAGAACAAAGTGTTGTTTGAATTTTGTGCTTGGGTTTCGAGATAGTTGAGCATTCTTCCGCCAGTAAGCATTCCGCTTCCTGCAATCACAATTTTTGGTTTGTTATCGGTTCGTAATTCCATAGTCTCGCGATAGCTGCTCACGACAGTAAAGTGTGAACACATTTCGTCACATTCATTCTCATCTAGTCTGTGCCAGTCCCTTGTGCGATGAAACAATTCCAATACACTAGCGCCCATTGGGCTGTCCATTATCATTCGTACTTTTGGGATTTTCTTCTCTTTCAATAATTTCCAAAAAATCACCATCATCAGTTGGGCGCGTTCTACCGAAAAACTTGGAATAAAAAGACTTCCACCTCTATTGATAGTGTCATTGACCAATTTTTCAATCTGCGGAAGTGCTTCTATTTCATCGGGATGAAACCTTCCACCATAAGTGGATTCAATGAAAAGCACATCCGCTTTTTTTGGTTTAAGGGGTGGATAGAGCAATAAATCATTGGTTCTACCAATGTCTCCTGAAAAGACAAAACGTTTTCCGTGCACATCCAACTCAATATAGGTTGCACCAAGAATATGTCCGTTGTATTGGAAGCGAGCCCTAATACCATCAAATAACGGAATCCATTGTGATTGTGGAATTCCTTTAAAGTGTGGGATAGTTTTTTCTACATCCTTTAAATCGTATAATGGTTCTGCGGGACTATGTTTGGAATAGCCTTCCTTATTGGCACGTTCGGCTTCTTGCTCCTGTATTTTTGCACTATCATTCAAAATGATTTTTGCAATGTCCAAAGTAGGATTCGTACCATAAATGGGACCATTGAAGCCTTGTTTTACCAATCTGGGTAAATAACCTGTATGGTCCATATGACCGTGGGTAAGCAAAACAGCATCAATATCACCTACATTAACAGGTGGGTACTCCCAGTTTTTAAGGCGTAATTCCTTTAACCCTTGGAAGAGGCCACAGTCTATAAGTATCTTTCTATCTCCTGTATCCACCAAATATTTTGAGCCAGTCACGGTGCCTGCCGCTCCCAAAAAGTGGATGTTTATTTTTTTGTTTTTCATCGTTATAGTATTTATTAATGTCCACCACAACAGGAAGGCGTATTTCCTTTGTCTTGGTTCGATTTGCTCAATTCCGCTATTTCGTTATATAGATTGCGGGAATCCTCTTTTATTACGAGTGCCAACTTCTTTACGGATTTAGGCTCGAAGTGTACCATACCCAATAATATTTCGAGGGCTTCTTCAAGTAGTTTAGAATCATCTTCCAATGCTTGGTAAAATGGCTCTAAATCTATACGGCTCTGTTCTTTCAGTTCTTCTGTTTTCATTTGTCCTATTTATTTAGATTAAAAATTTAAGTAGTGCTCTAATGAATTTCACATAATTCTCTTGAATCTTCGAGAACCTTTTTGTGTCTTGATTTTGGCACTCCTACTTGTTCTAAAATTTTTGGGGTTTCGTGAAGCTCTTTACAGAGTACGATACCTTCATCCAATAGTTTTGTTTTTTCAGCTTTGGTAAGTGTTGTTAATGCTGTTAATGGATGCAGCCCCGATTTATCTATTCTGTCTTTTAAACCGTCACCAATTGGATAATCCCAACTTGTCAATAATAGCCCCACGCATTTACCATATTTCACCGCATCACTTGTAAATCGTGTATTGGTGTAAACGCCTCCTTTATGAAGCTTGGCTTCGTGACCTTTTTGACGTTTCCATTGTTTTTCAACATCTAAAAATCTTGAGTGGATATATAAGGGAATTTTAACGTTGCAAAAGCGACCTTGGTCACTGTGGTATTTACATTCAATCATATAATGGGTATTGTCTTTTTGGGCTATTACATCCACTTCGTGCTGAACGCAATTGCCTTGAACTATTACACCAACCTGTGTTGAAAATCCTTCGTGTGCCAGTAGTTTGCCTACTAACTTCTCAAATGGGAAGCCAGAAGGACCTAATTCCATCAGGGCTTTTTTGAGTTTGTATTTTGAAGCACTTACTCTCGACTTACCTTTTAGCATTTTAAATGCCATTTGATAGATTTTTTTGGTGGTAATGCCTTCATATAATTGGTCTTCAACTTGCCCTACTATTTGCTGAATCAATTCTTCACTTGCTTGCGAACGTCTTAATGAATTGATAAGTTTATCCACATCAAAGGCTACCACGTCGCCCGAATATTTTACTATGTTTATTGGATGTTTCATTTTTTAATATGTATGGTCATTACAGGAAGTTCTGAATGATTGGTTACACCTTCGGCAATACTTTTTGAAAATAGGCTCAAAAAACCTGTCTTTCCGTGGGTACTCATCGCAATTAAATCTGCTGGCTGATGTTTTAAAAATGTATTAATACCTGCCTCTACTGAAGATTCGTTATGAACACTCATAGAAAAGTTTTTTAAGGCGGGAAACTTTTCAAGAAATTGCTTGACAGGGTTTAATCCAGCGTTGATACTATTAAAGTCTGTTTCTGTATTTATAAGTAACAAATGAATTTTAGCATCGCATTTTTCAGCTATTGAAAGCACCGCTTGAAACGGATGACTCACATCTTCTTCAAAATTTGATACGAACAGAATGTCCTTAAAGGGAAATGTTACTTCCTCTTCTTTGACCACAATAATCGGGGCATTAGCCTTTCGGACAATTTTCTCAACATTACTGCCTGTTATCTCCCGTACACGACCCTTTGTTCCGCTACTACCTGTAATGATAAAGTCGTGATGAAAATGGCCAGAATGTTCCAGAATATCTTTTTGTCCTGAATCGAACTGAAGAAAGGTTCGGCATTTAAGACCTTCGTGTTCTGCTATTTTTTCGAGTTCACGTAAATTAGCCTTTGCAGCACCTATCTGCTTTAAGGTTTCTGGATAACGCTTTTCTTTAAGTTTGTCTAATTTTACCCAATCCACAGGTGTTGTCATTTGATGTAGAAAGTGTATTTCTGCATTGTATGTTTTTGCCATTTTAATCCCGAGATGTGCAGCTTTAGTACAGTTTTCAGAGAAATCGGTAGGTACAAGTATGTTTTTCATAATTTTTTGTTTTAGGGTAGTTTGTTATTGTGCGGTATAGCCACCATCGATTACCAATTCAGAACCAGTCATAAACTTGGATTCATCCGAAGCTAGATAGACGACTCCATAGCCTATATCATCAGGCTCTCCCAAATGGCCAACAGGATGCAAACTTTCTAATTGCTTTTTGCCTTCTTCTACATCACCTTGAGCTTTCAGAAAATTTTCTACCATTGGTGTCCAGATATAAGCAGGATGTATAGAATTGATACGGATTCCGTAGCCTTGTCTTGCACAATGCAGGGCAGCAGATTTCGTGAATATGGTAACACCGCCTTTGCTTGCGTTATAAGCAGGTAGGTTAGGGTCCCCGATAAGTCCTTCAATGGAAGAGAAGTTGATAATGGAACCACCTTCTCCAGTTTCCTTCATACCCTTTATACCATACTGAGTACCTAAAAAAGTGCCATTTAGGTTTACATCTATGAGGTTTTTCCAATCTTCAAGGGTAACTTCTTCTACAGTTCCACCTAATCCTATTCCGGCAGAATTAGCTAATATGTGTAATTTTCCGAAAGTTTTGAGCGTGGTCTCAATGACATTTTTCCATTCATCTTCTTTGGATACATCTTGTTTAATGAATATAGCCTCCCCACCGTTAGCTTTGATTTGTTGGACTACCTTTTTTCCATCTTCTTCATCTATATCTGTAACAACGATTTTTGCTCCTTCACGTGCTAATAAAATAGCACTTGATTTCCCTAGACCAGAGGCACCTCCTGTGACAATGGCTACTTTATTTTTTACTCGATTCATAATTTTAAGATTTAAGTGTTACTACTATTTTTTGCTTCTTAATCAAGAAACTTCATTTCCTGAAACTTTGCCTTTTTCAAAACAATCCAGATTATATATTGTGGTTTCAGCAATATTTGTCAATGCAGTTTCGGTTAAAAAGGCCTGATGACTGGTTATCAAAACATTGTTGAAGGTCATTAATCGGGCAATCACATCGTCTTGCAAAATGTCATCGGAATGGTCTTCAAAGAACAATCCTTCTTCTTCCTCATACACATCTATTCCGAAATACCCAATTTTTTTAGTTTTCAATCCTTCGATAACAGCTTTGGTATCGACCAATCCTCCACGACTTGTATTGATAAGCATTACGCCTTGCTTCATTAATGAAATATGTTTTGCATCAATCAAGTGTTTCGTTGAAGACGTTAGTGGTACGTGTAAGCTTATGATATCGGACTGCTTACAAATAGTTTCACAATTGGTATAGATTACATTGTAGGAATTGATTAAATTTTCATCCACAATGACATCCTGAACAAGTATTTTACAACCAAAACCGTGTAGTATTTTTACCAATACAGACCCAATTTTTCCAGTCCCGATAACGCCGACGGTTTTTCCATTGAGGTCGAAACCGGTAAGACCGTTCAATGAGAAATTCTGGTCACGAACCCTGTTATGTGCTTTAATCAATTTTCGGTTTAATGCAAGTATGAGTGCCATTGTATGCTCTGCAATGGCATAAGGGGAATAGGCTGGAACACGTGCCACCTTCATATCCAGTTCAGCTGCTTTTGCTAAATCCACGTGATTGAATCCTGCTGAACGCAGAGCAATATATTTTACGCCAAAAGCATTGAATTTTTCAAGAATGTGTGCCGAGGCATCATCGCCCGTAAATAGACTTACTGCTTTAGAACCCGTTGCGAGAATAGCAGTTTCTTGAGTTAAACGACTCTCAAGCAACTTTAATTGATGCTTACCATCATTCGCTTTTACGAGATACGGCTCTTCAAACTTATGCGTGCTGAATACTGTTGTTTTCATTTCACTTTTTTTAATTTCCTAACTGTATTAAAATATATACTAACCCTACGATGACAACAGTTCCAAAAATTAGCATCACGAGTTTCCCGGTCTTTTTAGAACCTTTGAAATAGGTAATACCAAGTTTTACAATCATATTGCTTATGGTTGCTGTTATAATGACATTGGTGGCCAGCGTGAGTTTTTCTTCCAAAGACCCAAATTTTGCCATACTGATAGTTATCGCATCCGTATCTGCCAATCCTGCAATTAGGGCTGAATAGTATAAACCGCTTTCGCCAAAAAATTGATTTCCATAAAAAACTGCAAACAGGATGACCACATAAATACCACCAAACCCAAGAGCGTTCCAAATATTGAGCGGATTACCCAGATTGATAGCTGTTTTTGTGACATCTGTATTCTTTTTGATGAATAAGAGTGCGCTTATCAAGCAGATAAGGGTAAGAATAGTAAATGGAATGACTAAATTTAAAAGTATGGCACTATTGAAAATATAGGCCAGAATCGCAAGTCTGGGAAACATAATTGCGGAAGCTATAATGATACCCGCAGCATATTCTTTTGAAAGTTCTGGAGATTCTTTACTTCGCGAAGCATATATCCAAGCTACTGCGGTACTTGAAATCAATCCACCTAAAATAGCAGTAAGCAGAATACCACGTTTAGAACCTACATATTTTACAAGAAAATAGCCGATGAAATTCAGAAAAGATACTATTACTATTATCGCTCCAATCTCAAAAGGGTTTAGCAAACCTTCTGGACCATAATCTTGATTTGGTAAGAAAGGCAAAATAAGAAGCGCAATAATTGAAAACTTAATAAAAGCAAAGAGCTCTTCAGAAGTAATATTCTTAATGAAGGTATTAAATGTCGTTTTCAATGATAACAGAGTAACTATGATAACCGCAGTAGCAACTGCTTCCTTATGCAAATGATTAGCAACCATAACACCCAAAATCAAAGTAGCGAATAATGCCATATTGGTGGTAATACCAGTCATAATATGCTTTTGTACTATGGAAAGATGACTCAAAGACAGAAACAAAAGAAATGCTGCTGCAATTATAATGACCAACCAAGGTGTATAGGTTGTGGAAAGATTTCCCAATATAAAACCAATAATGGCAACAATTGGGAAGGTTCTTATACCTGCAAAGCCTTGTTCTTCCTTCAATTTATCGTATTCACGTTCCAGCCCAAGAATAAGGCCAATGCCCAGACTGATGAGCAGTCCAAGGATGAAAGGGTTGATATTTTTAAAGGCTTCTATCATTTCTTACTTTCCAAATAATTCTAAAAGTTCATACAATTCATTACCTACTTGATGTTGCTTGACCACCTCTTCAAAAGGGGTTAGATGCAATTGATTATTTAAGATTCCTACCATTACATTTTTTTTACCTTGTAAAAGTGTTTTCACAGCCGCCACTCCAAGTCTAATGCCTAACATTCTATCTAAAGCTGACGGATTTCCACCTCGCTGGACGTGGCCGAGTTTCGTAATTCGTAAATCTACATTGGGATTGACTTCCTTTATTTTTGATGAAACAAGCTCGGCACCTAATTCATCGCCTTCTGAAACCACGACAAGGAAAGCATCTTCGCTATCGTAATTCTTAACCTTGTCCAATAGATAAATAAAGTCCTTTCCACTCTCGGGAATAAGGATGGAATCGGCACCTACCATCAACCCGGAATGAATAGCAATGTAGCCTGAATCCCTTCCCATTACTTCAACAATAAATACACGGTTGTGGGATTCGGCGGTGTCCTTTATTTTGTCAATATTTTCAATGGCAGTGTTTACAGCCGAATCAAAACCGAGGGTATAATCTGTACCCGAAATATCGTTATCTATAGTCCCAGGAATGCCTATAAACGGAATGTCGCATATTTCTGAAAAAGCTAATACACCTTTAAAAGTACCATCACCACCAATAGCAATTAAAGCATCTATGTTATTTGTTTTTAAAGTTTGCAATGCTTTTTTACGACCCTCTAATTCCAGAAATCGTTTGCTTCGTGCTGTTTTTAGAATAGTGCCACCTATTTGGGTTATTTTTTTTAGTTCGTGAGATTTTAATGGTATCAAATCACCATCTATCAACCCTTCATACCCTTTTCGAAAACCACTTATTTTTATGCCTTTTGCTTCAGCGGATTTGGCAATGGCGTATAGTGCAGCATTCATCCCAGGGCTATCGCCTCCAGATGTGAATACGCCTATATGTTTAATTTTATTCGTGCTCATTGGGTATGGTTTTTTTTAACTTTTTTTCAGAAATAGTAAAATCTTTAATAGTGTTCCAAACAAATTCTGCTTCTTTCAGAAAGAACTGATGGTCTCCTTCAGATGAAGTAATTATTTGTGCGTTTTTAAATTCCCTCGATAATTTTAAGGCATTTTCTAAAGGTGCAGTAGTGTCTTTTTCTCCGTGAATAAAAAGCACATCTTTATCCTTAATTTTCTTTACAATTGCATATAAATCTGTTTTTAGGATGACCTTTGTAAGAGAATAATAATAACTCATCCAATGATGCTTTTTTGCATCTTCATAAACATCATCTGTGAGGTTGTCAGGTTTGAATGCACTCGACATAAAAATGGGATGAATCATACAAATGTATTTCGAGAATTTGCTTGTTGAAATCCTATCCACAAAGGAATGGGATGACATAATTTCTTTAAACTCATCAGCGTTCTTATAAACAGGTATGCTTATAAAAATTCCTGCCTTGAACCAAGTTGGTTGCTTTTCCAATAGTGCCAATGAAATCATAGCTCCCATAGAATGTCCCGCAATAATTGTTTTGCCATCATTGAATTCTTCTTTGTTTAAAATTAATTCAAGGGCTTGCAATTGTATTGAAAGGGAATAATCACTTTGTGGTTTTGGCGAATCACCAAAACCTAGCAGGTCGACTAAAAGTAGCTTATGTGTAGTTGTAATACTTTCTAAATTGCGTTTCCAATAATGCAATGAGCCTGTTAAACCGTGCAACAAAACAAGTTTGTTTTCTCCAGAGCCTATTATTTCATAATTCAACAGTGTTTCTTTGGCATCATAAGCTGGTTGCTTACCAATTTTGTAATGCTGATAGCTTGCTATAGCTACAACAGGAAGAATGAACACTATGGATATGAGTAGTAATGTCATTGTTTTGAAATTGATTTATTATCCGTTTTCTCACTAACCAAGATTGGGGTTTTACCATAGTATCTATTGAAAACCATACAGGCAGTCAAATCACCAGTTACATTTACCGCAGTCCTAAACATCCCCAAGAGTCTCTCTACACCAATAATAATAATGATGCCTTCAGCGGGTATGCCGACACTTCCCAAAACAGAAGCGAGTATAACCACACCGCCTCCAGGAATGGCTGGTGTGCCAATGGAAGCAGCTACTATGGTTACGATGACCACTATAATATTGAGTAAGCTCATTTCCAGTCCATAGGCTTGGGCTATAAAAAGAGTCGTTATAGTTTGATAGAGCGCCGTTCCATCCATATTGACGGTTGCGCCAATAGGTATAATAAAATTGCTAATGCTCTTATCCACTTTCAGTTCTTCTTCCGCTGTTTTTAGTGACAAGGGCATTACAGCCGCAGAGCTCGTGGTTGAAAAGGCCAATAGTTGAACATCCCTTATTTTTTTTAGGAAATGCAATGGGTTTGTTTTTCCAAGAAGGACAACCAGTCCTAAATAGAAAAACACCAGTAACAATAGACCGAGTAACACCACCACAACATAGTAGGCTAGACCTGACAGAGAGCTCAAGCCAACACTAGAGGTAAGCTGTGCCATAAGCCCAAAAACAGCAACAGGTACTAACAACATAGACCATTTCACTACCGTCATACAGACTTCTTGAATGGCACTTAAGAGTATCTTTACTGGGCGCAATAATGCTGCATTAAGTGAGAGCACAGCCACACCAATAATAATTGTAAAAATCACGATACTTAACATATCGGCATTTACCATAGACGCCAAAGGGTTTTCGGGAAGCAGGTTTGAAATGGCATCTGGAATATTTTCAAGCCCAAAAGAAAGTTCGGTATCCTCCGTAGAGGTGGTCATTATTTCGTTATGTTCGGATAGCGATTGTTGATGCAAAAAACGACCTGGTCTAAAAAGTTGTGATAGTATAACACCGAGACTTACCGAAACTATGGTAGTGCCCAGAAAATATAATAATACGCCACCACCTAATTTTTTCAAACTATCCTTGTCATTACTGGCGATTCCTGTGATGATTGAAGCCACAATCAATGGAATCATAATCATTTGAACCAGCTTTAGAAAGAGTACGCCTGGCAATGCCAGCCAATTTCCTAAACCATCAGCTGTTTCTTTGGTAATCCAACCATTATGAGGACTTAACAACAACCCAAATCCAACACCTAAAAACAAGGCAATAATAACCTTAAGCCATAAGCGGCTTTCTACCAGTTTTACCAGATAGTGATTTAGTGACTTAAGTGATTTTACTTCTGTTTCGAACATTCTTTATTTTGTTATGCAATACTAATTTTATGGTCTAAATAAACTTTTTGAACGGATTGTAATACTTCCACACCTTCACCGAAGGGCTTTTGAAACGCCTTTCTTCCCATAATCAGCCCAGAACCGCCAGCTCTTTTATTAATTACTGCTGTAGTAATCGCTTCCACTAAATCAGACTCTCCTTTAGAGCCACCACCGGAATTAATTAATCCGATCTTCCCCATATAGCAATTAGCCACTTGCAACCTGCATAGGTCAATGGGATGTTTTGTTGTCAGCGTTTCATACATTTCATCATCATATTTTCCAAATCCTATCTCCCTAAAACCAAAATTGTTTGTTGGCAATTTTTGTTTGATGATATCAGCTTGAATAGTAACACCCAAATGATTGGCCTGTCCAGTTACATCGGCAGCGGCGTGATAATCTTCTTTTTCGGTTTTAAAAGCTTCGTTTCGGGTATAGCACCATAAAATGGTAGCCATACCTAAATTATGGGCTTCTTCAAAAGCTTCAGCTATTTCTTTAAGCTGTCTGTTACTTTCTTCGGAACCAAAATAGATAGTTGCACCGACGGCAACTGCTCCCATATCCCACGCAGCTTTTACTTTGCCAAATAAGGTTTGGTCATATTTATTGGGATAGGTAAGTAGTTCGTTGTGGTTAATCTTTACGATAAAGGGAATTTTATGGGCATATTTTCTAGCGTTCAATCCCAATACACCAAAGGTGGAAGCCACGCCATTACAACCTGCTTCCATCGCTAATTTTATAATATTCTCTGGGTCAAAATAATCCGGATTTTTATAGAAAGAAAAAGCTGCACTATGCTCGATACCTTGGTCTACAGGCAGGATGCTCAAGTAGCCTGTACCACCAAGATTTCCGTGGTTATACAATTGTGAAAGACTTCGTAGTACCTGCGGATTTCTATTACTTTGAGTAAATACCCTGTCTAGGCTTGTCTTACTAGGTGTTTGCAATTCGTCCTTGGTTATTTTTTCACAAACGTGATTCAAATAGAAGGACGCTTTTTCACCTAATAGTTCTGTAATATTTATATTTGTTTTCATTGGAATAAGATTTAATGAATTCCTAAACTTTCATTTGTTTTGGCGATGGATTTGGCACCATCTGTTTCAATTCCAGTAAGTGCTCTGATGGCATCAATCGTTTCTGGGATTACAATGGCTTGGTTATCGACCACGTAGGCATAAAAAAGTTCATCTCCCACTACCTTCAGCATATCTTCCCAAAGGGCTACTTCGTACATATCGCCCCAAGGTCTTCCCATATCCAAGAACATTTCTTTAATGGTGTTGTTTGAAACCAGGCCTTGGTCATATTGAATTAGTTTGATACGACTAGACGTTTTAAAAGCATTTAAGACTTCTTCTTTCGAGACTTGCTTTTTTAACTTCACGTTCCAATAGTGCATATGGCTTAATGTTTCTGGAACTTTTACTGCGGAAGTGATGACGTCCAAATCAGGATCTACGCTTTTAGCGTCAGGACCTTGATGGCTTGGAATATCTCTTTCTGGAAGCATTGTGTTCATAATTCCGCCCAAATGACTTTCCCAAGGATCTGTTGCTCTTCTTAAAAGTGTTCCTCTGGCATAATCCAATAAATCGGCTCTTTTTAAAGCGGTCAACGTCCTTAAAATAGAAGTGGTGTTGCAAGAAACAACTCTTGTAGCATCTAGATTTAGAGCTGATTGATAATTGTTTTCAGCACTAAAGGAATGGCCTGTTGTTTCGTGTTTTTCGCCTCCGTGCAAAATAAATTTGATGTTTTGTTCTTTATAAATTGCGACATTTTGAGCCGCAATCTTTTTAGGGGTACAGTCCACGACGAGATCTGATTTTTTCAACAGGTCGTGCATATCGCCTTTTACTGAAATACCTTCGGATTTCATTTTATCAGTTGCTTCTGGGGTGGCTGCATAGATATCGTACTCTTTTCTCACGGCATTTTGAATGCGCCAATCGCTAATGATATCGCACACGCCCGAAAGCTTCATATCGTCCTGTAGATTGATGGCATCGGCCACTCTTTTTCCAATGACTCCGTATCCTATAACTGCTATATTTTTCATTTTCTAGTTTATAAATATGTTGTTGAATAAATCTTAACTTTTTCTTTTACTCCGAGTTTTAATCAGGTTTTTAACTGCAACAGGATCCTCCTGATTTTTTTTGATTTTTATCCCCTTCTGCGCCCGCGATACTATAACCACCTGCTTTTACCAAGGCTTGACTGAGTTGCGTTTTGCTTATAGATTCATTTGCTTCAATAACTGCTTGGGGTGGATTCAGACTTACTTCTACCGTTTGTACTCCCTCAATTTGTTTTAATGCTTCTTTAACATTTTTAACACAACCTCCGCAGGTCATTCCTGTAATTTCAATTTGTTGTTTCATTTTTTTGATTTTAAATTAATTAACTTGATTTTCTATTATTTTTGATTTATCCTCGCCCATTCCCATTGGCATATTGCCATCATCATCTGTATGCGAAATCATAAAAAAACGTTCCGCAACAAGAATCAGGATAATTCCAATTGCTGCTACGATGAGCACCATTGGATCATTCAGATATTTTATATATAGAAAAGCTGATAGTACTGCTATATCCATTACAATGGCTATTAAAGGAATGATGGGTTTAAATTTTACCTCGTTCTTTAAGTGGCGAAAAAGCCCCCAATGGATAGCGATATCCATAATGAGATAGAAAATAGTGCCTATAGAAGCGATTCTTGTTAAATCGAAAAGGGAAGTGAGTAAAACGGCAAGGGCAACCGTAAATATGAGTGCTGGATTTTTAAAATTACCCATTTTTTTTAAAGAGGGTATTTGTTTCATATTACTCAACATCCCCAATAAGCGCGATGCCGAAAAGACACTGGCGATAACCCCTGAAAAGGTTGCTACAATAGCGATTGCTATAGTAAACCATAAACCCCATTCCCCAAAAACAGGTTCGGCTGCTGCTGCCAAAGCATAATCTTTTGCCTTTATTATTTCAGGGATACTCAAACCGCCTGCAACAGCAAGTGCCAAGGCCACATAGATAAGTGTGCAGATAAGAATAGAAATCACAATGGATCTTCCAAGGTTTTTGTGTGGATTTTTGATGTCTCCACCTTGATTCGTGATTGTTGTGAACCCTTTATAGGCAAGGATTGATAATGCCAATGCCGCTACAAAGCTTAGCCCTTGTGGTAGCGTTTCGGTATTTTGTGGGATATAGTCTCCTGTAATATCTGCAAATCCAGAAGCTACTAAACCTGCAATGGCGAGCAATGCAATACCACCTACTTTAATAATTGCTGTAAATGTGGCCGTTGCTCCAATCACTTTATTTCCTAGAATATTTATGACATACGCTGTTACCAAAAGTAGAATACCAAGAATGGATGCATAACCAGCATAACTTTCTGGGAATAATCGAAGGGTATATGCGCCAAAGGTTCCCGCGACCAAACTTTGTGCAACGACCATTGAAACATACATTAGTAAAGAATAGACACCTGTGGTCGTTCCAGGTCCATAGGATTTATTGAAAAACTTAACCACCCCCCCAGATGACGGAAAGGCATTTGAGAACTTCACATAAGAATATGAACTAAAACCTACCACGATAGCACCTGCAATAAAAGCAATCGGAAATAAATCGCCTACCAATTCAGCTATTTGTCCCATAAGTACAAATATGCCAGCACCTATCATTACACCTGTACCAAGAGAGATGGAACCTATTAGGGAAAGCTTATCGTTTTCATTTGTGGTGTTTTTCATTTGTAAATTATTTCTTTGTGTTATTAATTGAAGATTTTGGTTTAAAATTTCTAATAATTAGGCGATTGCTCTTTTCATAAGTGAAATAGCTTACCGCCCAATTAAAACCAACCATCAATCTATTTCTAAATCCGCTTATGGATAATAAGTGTACAATTGACCACAGCAACCAAGCGAAATAGCCTGCAAATTTAAATTTGCCTAAATCGGCAACCGCTCTGCGTTTTCCTACTGTTGCTAATGAGCCTTTGTCTTTATATTCAAAAGGGTTTACGCCCTCATTCTTAATAATTTTCAATAATATATTACCCAAATACTTACCTTGCTGAATAGCTGTTTGTGCTACTTGCGGATGCCCCTTTGGCGTTTCTTCTGTAATTACAGCCGCTATGTCGCCTATGGCAAAAATGTTGTCATAGCCTTCTACCATTAAAAATGAGTCGGTTTTTAAGCGATTGCCCCTAACCACGTGTTTTTCATCAATACCTTTTGGGAACTGTCCTTTAACACCCGCCGTCCAGATTAGGTTTTTGGCTAAAATGGTTTTTCCACTTTTGGTTGTTACTATTGAGCCGTCATAATCGCTTACCGATTCATTGAATAGTACCTTTACATCCAAGTCCTTCAAATATTTCAGGGTTTTCGTAGATGCTTTTTCAGACATCGTACTTAACAATTCATCAATGGCCTCTATCAAATAAATGTTCATAATGGAAGAAGGGTACTCGGGATAATCCTTAGGAAGAATGTATTTACAGAATTCAGCCAAAGCTCCTGCCATTTCCACGCCAGCTGGACCACCTCCAACGATGACGAAATTTGTTAAGGCATCACGTTCTTTGTCATCACAAGTGATTGCAGCTTGTTCTAAATTTTGCAGCATCATATGACGAATATTTAGAGAATCGCGAATGTCCTTCATCCCAAGACTATGGGACTCGACATTGTCCATACCAAAAAAATTAGTAGTTGTTCCCGTTGCCAATACGAGATAGTCGAAATGAACGCTTCCCTTATTGGTTATAATGGTGTTTGTAGAAGGTTGGATTTCTTCCACTTCAGCCAAACGAAACAATACGTTTTTATAGCCATTGATTTGTTTTCTAAATGGAAAAACAATACTGTCAGGCTCCAAAGCACTCGTTGCCACCTGATAAAATAATGGCTGAAACTGGTGGAAGTTATTTTTATCGAACAATACTACCTGCACCTCTTTATGTTTTAATTTTTCAACCAATGCCAAACCTGCAAACCCACCACCTATAATAACAACACGAGGTAAATTAGTATCTGGAAGGCAGATTTCATCTGTTATCTTGCAAGCAGATTCTGTAATAGCAGTATTTGAATGGTTGACGTTCATATTTAGTTTTTATACATTGTTATTAGCCATAGATTATTTTGCATCCTTGTCTTTCAAAATCATTACTGAACATTTGGCTTGGGTTGCTAAATATTGTGAAACAGAACCCAATAAAAGACGTGAAAATGCCCCTTGACCTTGTGACCCGACCACGATTAAATCTGCTCCGAACGATTCTGCTTTTTCTAAAATTTCTTTTTTTGGAAGACCGCTGATAACACTTGTTGTGATATTAAGCGATTCATTTTCTTCTTTTAATATCTTGATGGCTTCGGAAATAATTTTATCCCCTATTATTTGTGCATTTTTTATAGCTTCATCAGGGTATTTATAAAGTGTTGCTGTTGTTGAATGTAACCCTGATGTTGGCAACGCACGATACTCATAAACATTTATGATGCAAACTTCACTTTCCTTTGGTAATGGAAATTTTCCAAGTTCCTTAATGGCAACCTTGCTAAAATCAGAACTATCTATGGCTAACACTATTTTCATAATTTGAATGTTTTTAAAGATTAGATTGCTTGAAGCTCATTTACAAATGCTTAAGCATTTTCTTTTTCTTTTACAATTAATACCGAGCATTTGGCGTGTGTTGCTAGATATTGTGAAACAGAACCTAATAAAAGACGTGAAAATGCTCCTTGCCCTTGCGAACCGACTACAATTAAATCGGCATCAAAAGATTCCGCTTTTTCCAAAATTTCTCTTTTTGGAAGACCGCTGATTACATTTGTTGTTATAAGAAGTGAGCGATTTTTTTCTTTCAATACTTTACCAGCTTCGGAAACAATCTTTTTCCCTATTTTTTCAGCATTGGCTATAAATTCTTGATAATACACGTCAAGAGTTACTGTTGTGGATATGAGTTCTGGGGTTGACATCGCAGGATGTTCATAAACGTTTATTATACTAATTTCACTGCCCTGTGGTAATGGAAATTTTGCAAGTTTCTTAATGGCAACCTTGCTAAAATCCGAGCCATCTACTGCTAATACTATTTTCATAATTTGAATGTTTTATTGATTAAATATCCTATGCTTTATTCTTTTTTATATAGGTTTAAATTGATTACTTGTTTTATTTGATTTTATGAGTTTCCGCCAATAGATGTGTTCATATAATCCAGACCAGAACATCCCAAAAGTGAAGGCGAATAATAATTCTTCAATAGGAATGCCCAAGACAAGAATATGGGTCAGGTTGTCAAGATTCCAGTACAACTCCACATATTGAGGATAAAACGGAAGGATGCTCCCGAAATAAATGAAGTACAATACCGTAAACAGAATTCCCCCAACCCAAATTTTTACTTTCAAATCTGGACGACAATAAAGTGTCGCTAATCCACCTATGAACAACCCTATAATGCCGCAATAAATGTGGTTGAGTGACGTAAATAGCGACAGAAGAATGAATAGGATAACTGGTGTAAAAAGAATATAAATATGCAGGCGATGTTTGTTATGACTTCGTTCGCTATGTGGTATCTCGGCAAGGCCTCTTTTAAAAATAATGTTGTAGAGTACGGTGCCAATTCCGCCTATGGCGAAAGAAAAGATTAAGCTCTCAATGTCAAAGCCTATTTTTTCTGCCAAATCAAATAGGGAAGGTGGCATCCAATATTCTGGAACAAACAGCGGTTCTGTTAAACCAAAGGGCATCGTGATGAGACTCATTTTGAGCATTTCTTTCCTATACCCCTCTTTTGACAAATAGATTATTGCCCAAAGTGCAAGAATAATTAGAGACCATATGAACCAGACGTATTGCATAATCCTTTAGTGGTGTTTATTTTTTTACTTTTATTTGTGCGTTATAAAATGCTCCAATACAAGCCCCTATTAACCACCAAAGAATAAAAGTTTGTACTATTCCCATTAACACTTCTAAAGGTGGTACATCCATTCTGATGATACTGGTAGTATCCAAGCCGTGCAAAAGGCTATTGAAAAAGGTAATTGACCCTTCTTGTCCTGCTGTTAACATTACAATCATACAACCCAAATAAATTAAGGTTCCTGTTAGACCGAAAGCAAAACCGAGTTTTTTTATGTTTAATCGATACATAGTTTTATAATTTTGAGTTAGTTTTCTGATTTTAGAATCTTTTTAGATTCTTCATATTCTTCCTTGGATATTTCGCCTTTTGCAAAGCGTTTTTTAAGAATATCCAATGGGCTGTCCTTCTTTGTTTTTTGATAAGGTATGTCTGTAGGAACGAAAAATATCCAGGCCAAGAAAAAGAACCAGATAATCCACCATATGTAATGCATACCGCCGTAGTGATTCATAATATTATTTTTAGGAATTAAGGTTTTTAGTAAAGTCCGCGTTTAAAATCTTTTTAGATTCTTCATAGTCTTCTTTGGATATTTCGCCCTGTGCAAAGCGTTTTTTAAGAATATCCAGTGGACTGTCCTTCTTTGTTTTTTGATAAGGGATATCTGCCGGGATAAAGAATATCCAAGCAAGTAAGATGACCCATATTATCCACCATATTAGGTGCATACCTCCAAAATGTCCGTCGTAAAAATGCATAATGTTTGTTTTTAGTTGTTATTAATTTGTTTCTGTGATTGTGTATCCATTGAGCTCATCGATTTGCTTTTGTAGTTCGGCAACTGAAAGAGTTTCATTCATAGTGATTAATGTAGCTCCTTTTGGTGCGAGAAAAATCTCTGCTTTTTCAATGTTAGGGTGTTCTTCCAACGTCTTCTTGACTCTCGCAACACATCCACCACAACTGATTCCGTTTATTTGATACTTTTGTTTCATAATATTTAGCTTTTAGTGATGTTGATGGCCTTTGTGTTCATCTTTGGATTCAACCGTAGAGTTTTCTTCTCTACTTTGGGATTCACTTTGTTTATGCTGTGAATGGTTATGACCACCGTGTCCGTGCGAACCGTGGGGCATAAATAGGTGGCAAGCAAACATAAAAATGATGAAAATAAATAGTGATGAACCACCTCCTATACCAAATGAGGGCGCTAAAAAGATGAACAGTAGTGGTAGTCCACAGCCTATGACCATCCATATCCAGTGATTATTTTTCATTGTTTTTGATTTTAAAGGTTAAAAATTAATGATGCTCGTTATGGTCCTCTTTGGTTGAGCTATCCATATTCATTCCTTGCATATCCATTCCTTTTTCGCCCATCATATTTTTACAGGATTCCATACAGTCCTCGCTCATCATTCCTTTTTCGTGCATCATTTTCATCATTGAACCCATCGTTTCTGGGCTTTTCATCATTTGGTTCATCATTGAATGCATCATAGGTTTATTGCCCATCATATTGGTCATCATCATACTGTCTTTCATCATCATTTGCATTCCTTCTCCTTGCATCATTTGCATTGCGTGGTCACTATTGTACATCTCTGCCATAAACTCAACCATATAATCGTGATTTTGAGTGATAACACTAAAAACCTCTGTGCGTGTCTCTGGATTTTCCAATAATTCTTGAGTATTTTTTTCTTGGTTGCAACTGTTTAAGCTTAAAAGCCCAATTGTTAATAAAATAATTAGTAGTGTTTTCATTTTGATTTATTTTAAGTTATTAATAAAGTTTACTCTATTCTCTTTAATGACCATTTCTTGTTTTCGCCACTAACCAGAACTAAACTTCCAGAGATTAGCTTGGATGTAATTACAGGTGGATTTTTATTGTTCTTATCTTTAGGCGATATGTGAATGGCCAATTGAGTAAGATGGTCACTGGTTTTTCCTTGTTTATCTATAACTACTTCAAAATAATGGTAGCTAACCACGTCTTTGTTGAAAATGTCATTGTAACCAATGGTTTCTTTATGAACTGTTAGTGCTAATGCCTTCTCATTTTTGAAATTAGTAGCGTTGAGGAATTGAGGTATGATGGTGGTTTCCCCTTTTTTATTTATATAACCGTAATACAGCACCCCTTCCTTATGATGTGCAATCAAACATCTATCGTTATAGAATAACGGATAGTTTTCTCCATCTATATTTGACGATACGAGGTCACTTCTAAAATCGATAACTATGTCGCCATTCTTATTTATAAAGGCCCATTCATTTCCTTTCTTAATTGCTGCTACATCATCGACAAAAGGCGAGATATACTCTAAATCTTCTAAAGTTTGTGCAATTCCAAAAAAGGGAATTAATAATAATATGATAAGTAGTTTTTTCATTTTAAATTGATTTTGGTTTTGTTAAATTTAGTGACGATTCTCGTTTTGCATCTGCATAACTTTCGTTGTTATTTATATAATTTCATCGTAAAAATTTCGTTTCCAATTTTCTGTATTTTTATAATCTGTCATACTCATTCCAACCACTTCTTTAAACTGTCTGGACAGATGGTTGATACTGCTATAGTCCAATAAGTATCCTATTTCTGAAAAGGAATGTTGTTTAAGCTGAATGAGTTCTTTAACTTTCTCAATCTTCAATTTGATAAAGTACTTTTCAATGGTTGTCTGTTCATTGGCAGAAAATAATTTGCTCAATGTCTTATAATCCCTGTGAAGACTGGATGCTAATAGTTCAGATATTTTTACCTTAATATATAATGGTGGTTCTTGCAATTGTTCGATTAAAATCAGTTTGATTCTTTCGACAAGCATTTCTTCTTCGCTCTGGACAATTTCAAAATCATTGGCGTGAAGTACCGTTGTTACTGCATTAACAATTTCATTGTTGGTTTTTTTTGGTGCTTCTACCAATAGTCTTCCCAGTTCCAATGAAAGTACAGTTACTCCAAGTTCTTGTAATTCCTGCATAATTACTTTTAAACAGCGGTTACAGACCATATTCTTAATCCAAAATTCCTTTGGTTCGCTCATAGTATAGAATGTATTGTCATTGAGTTTTAACTCAATGGTTTGAAAGGATAAGACCTAACAGGGTTAATGGTGTTATAGTGTTGTTGAAAATGGGGTACAACAATTTTTAGCCAGAAGTGAAACTGTGGCTATAGATGCAATGCAGATTAAATTTAACCTGCGCAGTAGAAATTTAAATTAAGAAGGTCTCGTTGAGAATTATTATATCTGTAGAGAGCAATGGTGGCCTGTAGGCTCTATAGGAACTGTCTCTTATACACATCTGACGCTGCCGACGACTCCTTACGTGTAGA
>CAJXPE010000009.1 GCA_913057965.1 uncultured Marixanthomonas sp.
TCTACACGTAAGGAGTCGTCGGCAGCGTCAGATGTGTATAAGAGACAGGTTTGTAATAGCTTTCTGCATCATCGGGACGATCGTTGTATTCAGCTATATAACCATTCGCTAAATAGCCGTCAACAGGAGATATTTTTAACAATTCATTTGCATAACTACGCGCTTTCTTTTCGCTTCCGCCAATTATACCCGGCAGCTGAATATAAAACTCTACTAACGCCCAACGGACTTCAATATGCTTTGGGTCTAGCTTAGCAGCAATCTCAAAATTTTCTTTAATATCGTCAATATACGTTAAGGCTCTAATTTTATTAATTTCCAGTGCTTTCATCCCCATAGCACCACCATATTTAAAGCGATAATTGGCACTATTTTTATTTTCTTCTACCAACTCTTCATAATAGTCTATTGCCGTGTCCCAATCTTTAGCATAACCCGCGATATCACCTAAATATTCACGTGTTTTCAAGTCGTTAGGATTTGCTTTTAGATATTTTTTAAAAAGTGGTTTCGCTTTATTAAACTGTTCTTTTTTAAAATAGGCTTCAGCTTCCTCAAAGGTGTTTTGAGATAACACAACTACCGGGGCTAATAAAAATAATAGCACTAATTTTTTCATATAAGTAATGTATTAATTTGAGGTTTCGTGGAATTTTTTCAATGCCTTTGTAATGTTTTCAGAATAATACTTGAAGAGCCGTTCTTTTGTAATGGGATCTTCTACAAAACCTTCAATTATAACATTCCAAGCCAGTTGATCTTTCTCTACATCTATAATATCTAAAAATAACAATTGATCAATAGCCGTTGTTTTTAGATATATCTCACTGGTATCTTTTTTCTTTTTTCTGCTTTTCTTATAACTTTCCTTTTTCATTTCTTCTGAAATGTCGGGTTCATAATACGTATTTTCTTCCACAAAGAAATTTACGTAAAAGTCGGGATTTTTTGATGTTTTATACCCTTGCTTAAAAAGCTCTAAAGCCACGGCTTGCATAATTATTTTTGTTTCAGCTTCAGGTAGCTTCGAATCAATGACAGGATAAAAATTATAGGTTTTATAACTGCTAAGGTCAAAGTTTTCTTCGTACTGAATATCCATAGTACTAGTACAGGAAACCAAAAAAAGTCCCATGCAAAATGATAATATGTATTTTATTGCTAGTTGGAAGGTGGAAATTTTTTAAGAATTTTTGAAATCACTTTTTTATAATGTTGTTTCTTCTGCTCTGGATTGGCTTTTTCCTTTAGATCGGCTTTAGCAACTGCTTGCCAGATTAAATCATCATTGGAAACATCTATAAAGTCCATGGTGATGGCTTGCTCATAAATACGACCTCCAATAGGAATGCCGCCACTAACACCAACTCCTACATTGCCACCTCCGCCACCAACACCTATACCGATAGTGTTGCGCGAACTTCGAAGGTTTTCTTTTGCATAGAAATTAATATACAATTGTGGAGCATCGGACTTTACGAAGCCACGTGTTTGCAGCAAACTATCTGTTGCGTGCATAATACGCTTTTCATCCAATCCATTCAGCCCAGATTCAATATCTGGAAAAAAATTATAGGTCGTATATTGCGAAAAATCAACCTCTTTATCATAATCTACGCCTACACTTGTCCCACAGGAAATAAATAGGACGGTAAGTAATACAATAGAAAAATGTTTCATAGCTGTAAAATTATGATTCTTTACTAAAACTACGCAAAAACTACGCCAATAGATTTTAAAGAGGTTAAATTTCGGCTACATTTTTATTCAACATCGTCCATACTTCGGATTAAAATTTACTTTTAGCTTTTGTCGAAAGGCTCAGTATCCAATGGACTTTTATTAAGCATTTTCCAAAGCTGATCTTTCAACTCAGTCAGTCCCTGTTGTGCTACCGAAGAGATAAACAAATACGGTAGATTTTTGAACTCTTTATCCAATTGTGCTTTTAGTTCTCCTTTTAATTCTTCATCGAGCATATCGCTTTTCGATATGGCGATTAAGCGTTCTTTATCTAACAGCTCTGGATTGTATCGTTTTAATTCATCTAACAGAATATCATACTGTTTTTTTATATCGTCTGCATCGGCAGGGATTAAAAACAACAAAGTGGAGTTTCGTTCTATATGGCGCAAAAAGTAATGCCCTAGGCCTTTCCCCTCAGCTGCACCTTCTATAATTCCAGGAATATCGGCCATTACAAAAGTTTGATGATCTCGATACGTTACAATCCCTAAGTTAGGTTTTAGGGTTGTAAATTCATAATTGGCAATTTTGGGTTTAGCAGCAGTAACCACAGAAAGCAAAGTTGATTTCCCAGCATTTGGGAAACCTACCAAACCAACATCGGCCAATACTTTAAGCTCTACCGTTATATTTACTTCTTCGCCTTCTAATCCAGGTTGTGCAAAACGGGGCGTTTGCCGTGTAGACGACTTAAAATGTGCATTCCCTTTTCCTCCTTTTCCGCCTTGAGCAATAACACGTTCTTCCCCATGTTCGGTCATTTCGAACAAGGTCTCGTCTGTATCGGTGTTTTTTACGACCGTCCCTAATGGCACTTCAATGATTATATCATCTCCATCAGCACCTGTACTGGTTTGTTTACCTCCTGCTCCCCCATGACCGGCTTTATAATGACGTTTAAATTTTAAATGATACAGCGTCCACATATTTTTGTTCGCTTGTAAAATAATATGACCCCCTCGGCCACCATCGCCACCATCGGGACCCCCTTTTGGGATATACTTTTCCCTACGTAAATGTGTGCTGCCCTTTCCGCCTTTTCCAGAAGTAACATGAATTTTTACATAATCAACAAAATTGCCTTCAGTCATAGTATAAATTTAAAAGTCAAAATATAAAGTCATAAATGTAAAAGTCTCATTTATAACTTTCAATTTTACTCTTTTGGGTTTAAAGTTTATCAATCACTTCACTCAAACGTTCGGTGATTTCTTCAATACTCCCAACGCCATCTACGCCGTAGTATTTGTCTTGTTTTTGATAGTAATTTTTCAGAACATCCGTTTTACGGTAATATTCTGCAATGCGTTCTCTAATTACATCTTCGTTTGCATCATCGGCTCTACCGCTAACTTTTCCGCGTTCTAACAAGCGTTTTACCAACACCTCATCATCTACTTCCAACGCAACCATAGCATTTATCTGAGAATTTTTTTCATCCATTAAATTAGATAAAGCCTCTGCTTGGGCTTCGGTACGCGGAAAACCATCAAATATAAAACCTTTGGCATCTTCATTTTTTTCCACTTCAGCTTTTAGCATATTAATGGTTACCTCATCTGGCACTAAATGCCCTTTGTCCATATAGCTTTTGGCCAAATCACCTAATTCGGTTTTGTTCTTTATATTATATCGAAATACATCACCAGTTGAAATGTGTACCAAATTATATTTTTTCTTTAAAACGTCTGCTTGTGTTCCTTTTCCGGCTCCAGGAGGGCCAAATAATACGATGTTTGTCATTACTCTTTTGTTCTTTCTGAATAAATTTTTTATTAATCGCCACATAACGAAGATGCAAAGATACTAATTGCAAAGCATTTGAGAAGCCTATGGTGCAAAAGTGTTTATATTCAATTTTCTAAACTTTTTTAACTAATAAACTCTCTTTTAAAAAAAATAAAAAACTCCCACGCCCTTTTGTTATCTTTGTGCGTATGAATTACTTTTCATCCCCTTTTACCCTCGGAATACTCGGCGGCGGCCAATTAGGCAAAATGCTGCTCTATGAAACACGTAAATACGATATAAAAACCAATGTGTTAGATCCCAGCGCCGAAGCACCTTGTCGCATTGCATGCGACCATTTTGAACAAGGCGATCTAATGGATTTTGACACCGTGTATAACTTCGGAAAAAAAGCTGATGTGCTTACATTTGAAATTGAAGGTGTCAATGTAGAAGCATTGGAGAAACTAGAACAGGAAGGTGTTACGGTATATCCTTCTTCTGAAACACTTCGGAAAATTCAAGATAAAGGCGTACAAAAGCAGTTTTACAAAGACAACAAAATACCTACCTCGCCTTTCAAACGCTACAAAGACAAATACGACCTAAACGAAGCCATTGTCCGTAAAGAACTTCATTATCCATTTGTTTGGAAAAGTTGCACCGGCGGATATGATGGAAAAGGCGTTAGTATTATTCGCGATGCGGAAGATGTGATTCCGTTAGCTGAAGGACCTTGCATTGCTGAAAAATTAATCCCTTTTAAAAATGAATTGGCAGTTATTGTTTCTCGCAACCCAAGTGGTGACGTTCGCACGTATCCAGTGGTAGAAATGGAATTTCATCCAGAAGCCAATCAAGTGGAATACGTTATTTGCCCCGCAAGAATAAAACCTGAAGTGGCAGAAAAAGCAAGAGCTGTTGCCAAACATGTTTCTGAAACATTTGAGCACGTAGGTTTATTGGCCGTGGAGTTATTCCAGACTAAAGACGATGATATTTTGGTAAACGAAGTAGCACCACGCCCTCACAACAGTGGTCATTACAGCATTGAAGCGAGTTACACCAATCAGTTTGAGCAACATTTGCGCGCTATTTTGGATTTACCTTTAGGAAAAACCGATAGCAAAGTAGGTGGCATTATGGTAAACTTAGTAGGCGACGAAGACCATACTGGCGATGTAAAATATGAAAATATCGAACAAATTATGGCGATGGATGGTGTTACACCGCATATTTACGGAAAAAAACAAACGCGTCCTTTCCGAAAAATGGGACACGTAACAATTATAGATGAAGACATTAATCAAGCGCGTAAAGTAGCTGAAGAGGTAAAGAAAACCATACGGGTGATTAGTAAATAAACAAAATATTATGAGCAAAGTAGGAATTATCATGGGTAGCACGAGTGACATGCCCGTTATGCAAGACGCTATAGACATTTTAAAAGGTTTCGACATCGAAGTGGAAGTCGACATTGTTTCAGCACACCGAACGCCCGATAAATTATTCGATTACGGAAAAAACGCTCACACTCGTGGCATTAACGTTATTATTGCCGGTGCCGGTGGCGCTGCACACTTACCAGGTATGATTGCATCATTATCACCACTACCTGTTATAGGCGTTCCTGTAAAATCCAGCAACTCAATCGACGGTTGGGATTCTGTACTTTCTATTCTACAAATGCCGGGCGGTGTACCGGTTGCAACGGTAGCTCTAAACGGTGCTAAAAATGCAGGAATACTAGCCGCCCAGATTATTGGTAGTTCTGACAAATGTGTGCTTGACAAAGTGATGGCTTACAAAGAAGACTTAAAAATAAAAGTAGAAGAAGGCGCTAAAAAGGTACGGAATGACAAAAACTAACACACTTTTTCAGGAAAATAAGAATTGATAGACATGACTATGACAGAAACAAACCCACTATTACAACCCTTTAATACAGCCCCGTTTTCAAAAATAGAAAATGAGCATTTTCTACCTGCAATCAAACAATTAATTGCAGACACCAAGAACGAAATAAATATCATTACAGAAAATACTGACGAACCTACTTTTAGAAATTCAGTTGAAGCACTAGAACGCACCGGCGAACAGTTAAATCGTGTGACGGGTATTTTCTTTAACCTCAACAGTGCCGAAACCAATGAAGAAATCCAAAAAATAGCACAAGAGGTTTCACCTTTACTTTCTGATTTTAAAAATGACTTGCTACTTAATGAAGCATTATTCAAGCGAGTTAAAAGTGTGTATGACCGTAAAAACTCCATGACGCTTACTGCTGAAGAAAGCATGTTACTGGAAAAACAATACAAAGGCTTTGCTCGTAATGGCGCTAACCTTTCAGAAGAGAAAAAAGAAACGCTTCGTAAAATAGACCAGGATTTATCTAAGCTAAGCTTAACTTTTGGCGAACACGTATTGGCCGAAACCAATAAATACGAATTACATATTACCGAAGAAGAGAAACTCTCAGGTTTGCCTGAAGGCGCAAAAGAAGAAGCTGCTGACACAGCAAAAGAGAAAGGCAAAGAGGGCTGGATGTTTACACTGGCCTACCCGAGTTATATTCCCTTTATGACGTATGCCGATGATCGCGAACTTCGGAAAAAATTGTCCCTTGCCTTTGGGAGTAAATCTTTTCATAACGATGAATTGGACAATCAAGAGATTGTTCTTCAAATTGCCAATCTTCGGTATCAACGAGCGCAATTGTTAGGTTATGATAGCCATGCGCATTTTGTATTAGAAGAACGCATGGCCGAAACACCTAAAAAGGTTACTTCTTTTTTAGATGAATTGTTACAAAAAGCAAAACCCGCAGCCCAAAAAGAGTTCGCTGAACTGGAGGCTTTCGCAAAAGAATTGGACGACATTGACCAATTACAGAAATGGGACGGAGCGTATTATGCAGAGAAGTTAAAGCAAAAGCGTTTTAATCTGGATGATGAAAAGCTAAAGCCGTATTTTGAATTAAAGAACGTAATAAACGGAGTATTTACCGTTGCTAAAAAACTATACGGGCTTTCCTTTGAAGAGGTAAACAATATCGACAAATACCACCCAGAGGTAAAAACATACCGCGTTACCGATGCGGATGATACGTTGGTTGCCATCTTCTATGCAGACTTTCATCCTCGCGCTGGAAAACGAAACGGTGCTTGGATGACAATTTACAAACAACAAGAGATAAAAGACGGTAAAAACGAACGCCCACATATTTCGATTGTATGCAATTTTACCAAACCAACGGCTAGCAAACCTTCTTTGTTGACTTTTAATGAAGTCACCACATTATTTCACGAGTTCGGACATGCGTTGCACGGCATGTTGGCCAACACTACCTACGCAAGTTTATCCGGTGCCAACGTGTATTGGGATTTTGTTGAATTGCCGAGTCAAATATTGGAGAACTGGTGTTATGAAAAAGAAACATTAGAGTTATTTGCTACGCATTATAAAACGGGTGAAGTAATCCCGATGGAATATGTAAAAAAGATTAAAGAATCGGCTGCTTTTCAAGAAGGGATGAAAACACTACGTCAACTGAGTTTTGGCATGCTTGATATGGCATGGCACGGCGGCAACCCAACTAATATAAAAGATGTAAAAACACATGAAAAAGAAGCTTTTGGCGAAACAACGTTATACCCCGATGTAGCTTCTAACTGTATGAGTACTTCGTTCTCTCACATATTTCAAGGAGGGTATTCAGCAGGGTATTATAGTTACAAATGGGCCGAAGTATTGGACGCCGATGCCTTTGCTTATTTTAAAGAAGAAGGTATTTTCAATAAAATGGTCGCCGATAAGTTTAAAAACTTCGTATTATCGCAAGGTGGCACCGAAGATCCAATGGAACTGTATATTAAATTCCGTGGTAAAAAACCAAATCCGGAAGCGTTGCTAAAACGAGCTGGGTTAATTTAATATTTTTTTTAAGCAAATACATAATACAAAAAATCTTATATAAATGTGAAAAAGTATTATTCTTGCTGAAACTTTCCTATTTTTGAGTGAATCACTATATAACCAACACATGCCCACGCACACCCTGCACCCCGAAACTTGGGTGGATCGATATTCAGACTATTTATATAATTACACTATTGTACGTGTAAATAACCATATTGTCGCTCAAGACCTTATTTCTGAAACTTTTTTAGCAGGGTTAAAATCCAAGAAAAACTTTAAAGGAAATGCTAGTGAGCGCACTTGGCTTATTGCTATTTTAAAGCGTAAAATAATTGATCATTACCGTAAGAAAAACTCTAAAAAAGGACAAGCAGAAGTACACATCAACTACTCAGATGATGATATGGAGGGCGATTGGCTAGAAGAACGTGTGCAAGACCCTTACGATAAAACCGCGGAAGACGAACTGGAGAATAATGAGTTAGGACTTGCTATTTTAGAATGCTTGGATACCCTAGATGAACGTCATGCTGCTATCTTTAAAATGAAAACAATCGATAATTTTGATACCGAAGCAATTTGTAATGAATATAATATTACTCCGTCTAATCTTTGGGTAATCATTCATCGCGCCCGAAAAGCGATGGCGAATTGTCTTGAAAAAAACTGGTTATAGAATATGAAGTTTAATATGATGTTTAATTGTGATAAAGCACGCCACACTTGTGATAAGGTACAATATAATGAAGCAGGTCTTTGGGAAAGTATTATGCTCAATCTTCATACAATATTTTGCAGATTGTGCAGAAAGCATTCAGCAAGGAACAACAAACTAACCCAAACCATAAAAGACTCTCAAATAAAGACACTTTCTTCTGAACAAAAAAGTGTGATAAAAGAACAACTACGACAGCAAATGCTGCAGTAAAAAGAAAACGACTAACCATAAAATAGGTAAAGACTCTACCCAAAAAGAGGCATAATATTTAGATTGATTTTTTTTAGCAAAAAAAACAGCAAAAGAAGCCTGTAAGCAAATAAACAATAAACTTATAGCATATGGTATAAAGACACTGTCTTTAAACCCTTCTACAATAAAAGCAACTCCTGCCAATACGGTAATAAATATATTTGTACCAACCACGCCAATAGTCTGTGGCAATGTTCCCAATACTGTATCATCATAGGGAAGATCCCGTATTTCAAAAGGAATAGTAAATATAATTACTAATAAAAACCGCTGTATAAAGGTAATGACGATGTCTATCGTCAATAACTCCTCTGAAGCCAACACAGGTACTAACACTGTAACACCTGCCCAAACCATGGCTACGACAAAAATTTTCAAACCTTTTATCGTTCGTAAACTTTTTTTCTTTAAAAAAGGAATTGCATATAAAACAGTAAGCGCTCCAAATGCGCCAGTTGCAATAAGAGTTTCAACAGAAAGAAACCAAGAAAAATACAACAAAGCTCCAAAGCATAAAAACGAAAATACCTGAATCGTTTTCAATGATTTGGCAAGACTTCTATGGTGCAATCCAGCAACAGGAGCATATTTTACAAAATTATAGCCAGTAATAGTACCGAAAAACATAAAATACCAATATGGTTTAGGAAGTTGTAGGTTAAACTCTAGAACTGTTATAACCACTAAAGAAACAACTGCTAAAGCAACATGAATACTGCTATTAATGTAAAATTCAAAAATACGTTTTAGGGCACTCATTGTTTCAAAAGTAAGTAAAGTGTTAGTAACTTGACATATTGGTTAACAAAATGTTAGTTTACCTGAGAAAAAACGATACTAATTCGTCTATAAAATCGTAATTTTGCCACCTAATTTTTGAAACGCATAAAATGAACACAGATTCTTTTGCCCTTAGACATATTGGTCCCAGAAGAAGCGACCTCCCCGAAATGCTAAAAATCGTTGGTGCTGAATCACTTGACCAACTTATTTTTGAAACCGTCCCGGATGATATTATCATGAAAAAAGACCTCGATCTGGATGTAGCCATGACCGAGCAGGAATATCTGGAGCACATCACCGAGATGGCCGAGAAAAACAAAGTGTTTAAAACCTATATTGGCTTGGGATATTACCCTACCAATATACCTCCCGTTATTCAGCGTAACATACTGGAAAATCCGGGATGGTATACCGCCTATACCCCGTATCAAGCGGAAATCGCACAAGGACGGTTAGAAGCCTTGCTTAACTTCCAAACGATGGTAAGTGATCTTACTGGAATGAAATTGGCAAATGCTTCTTTGTTAGACGAATCTACCGCTGCTGCCGAAGCCATGTCATTATTATTCGCAGTACGTAGCCGAGAGCAAAAGAAAAACAAAGCTGTAAAGTTTTTCGTTTCTGAAGAAACACTCCCACAAACCCTTTCTGTACTTCAAACCCGCGCCATCCCGATTGGTGTTGAAATAGTAGTTGGTAATCACAAGGAGTTTGATTTTTCCGAAGGATTTTATGGTGTTATGTTACAATATCCTGGAAGAACTGGAAATGTACATAGTTTTAAAGATTTCATTAACCAAGCAAACGATTCAGATATCAAAGTAGCTGTTGCTGCCGATATTTTAAGCTTGGTAAAATTAGAATCTCCAGGTCATTTTGGCGCTGATGTAGTAGTGGGTACCACACAACGCTTCGGAATTCCATTAGGATATGGCGGACCACACGCAGCTTATTTTGCCACACGTGAAGAGTTTAAACGTCATATCCCTGGGCGAATTATTGGTGTAACCAAAGACCTTGATGGTAATCGTGCTTTACGAATGGCGTTACAAACCCGTGAGCAACACATTAAACGGGATCGAGCAACTTCCAATATCTGTACTGCACAAGTATTGTTGGCTGTTATGGCCGGAATGTATGCGGTATATAACGGACCTGAAGGATTACAAGATATTGCAGATAAAGTTCACAATACAACAGCAACCTTGGCCAATGCTTTAGAAGAATTAGGGTTATATCAAATGAATGATACCTATTTTGATACTATTGCCATTAAAACCGATGCAACTAAAATTAAATACATAGCCGAGTCAAAAAATATCAACTTCTATTATCCTGATGATGAAACGGTTTCAATTGCCGTTAACGAAACGACTACCTTAAAAGACCTCAATAAAATAGTAGCTGTTTTTGCTGAAGCAACAAATAAAAAAGTAATTAAGGTTACTGAAATTATAAAAGGGAATGCTATTCCTGCTGAAGCAGCTCGTCAAACAACATTCCTAACCAGTGAAGTGTTTAACAGCTACCATAGCGAAACGGAGCTGATGCGTTATATAAAACGCTTAGAACGTAAAGATTTATCGTTGAATCATTCTATGATTCCATTAGGATCTTGTACGATGAAATTAAACGCTGCTGCTGAAATGCTTCCACTTAGTGATCCGCAATGGGGAAATATTCACCCTTTTGTACCTATAGAACAAGCTGAAGGATACCAACAAGTATTGAAAAAATTAGAAGAGCAATTAACCGAAATTACTGGTTTTGCAGCAACCTCTTTACAACCTAACTCAGGTGCACAAGGAGAGTATGCTGGATTGATGGTAATTCGTGCTTATCATGAATCGCGTGGCGAATCGAATAGAAATATTTGTTTAATTCCTTCATCTGCACACGGAACCAACCCTGCCAGTGCTGTTATGGCCGGCATGAAAGTGGTGGTAACGAAAGCAAGTGATAATGGAAATATCGACGTAGATGATTTACGCGAAAAAGCCGAAAAACACAAAGATAATTTAGCCGCTTTAATGGTTACCTACCCATCAACTCATGGTGTGTATGAATCGGCCATTAAAGAAGTGACCAGTATTATTCACGAAAATGGCGGACAAGTATACATGGACGGTGCCAATATGAACGCACAAGTAGGATTAACCAACCCCGGAAATATTGGAGCCGATGTATGTCACTTAAATCTTCACAAAACATTCTCTATCCCTCACGGAGGTGGAGGACCAGGTGTCGGCCCCATCTGTGTAGCAAAACAATTAGTTCCATTTTTACCTACCAATCCAGTAATTAAAACAGGCGGAGATCAAGCTATTTCGGCTATTTCGGCTGCGCCTTGGGGCAGTTCGTTGGTTTGTTTAATATCATACGCGTACATTAGAATGCTCGGTGTTAGCGGGATAAAAAGATCAACCCAATTTGCCATATTGAATGCAAATTATATAAAAGAACGTTTAAAAGGACACTACGAAACTCTATATAGTGGAGAACGTAACCGAGCAGCGCATGAAATGATTATTGACTGTCGTCCGTTTAAAGAAAATGGCGTAGAAGTAACCGATATCGCAAAACGCTTAATTGATTATGGTTTCCACTCACCTACTGTTTCATTTCCAGTTGCAGGTACGCTAATGATAGAACCTACCGAAAGTGAAAGTAAAGAGGAATTGGATCGTTTTTGTGATGCGATGATTTCCATTCGAATGGAAATTGACACTGTTTCAAAAGAAGACACCAATAATGTATTAAAAAATGCTCCGCATACCTTGAAAATGCTAACGGATGACACTTGGGAGTTTCCGTACAGTAGAAAACAAGCTGCGTATCCGTTACAGTATGTTGCTGAAAACAAGTTTTGGCCTACCGTTAGACGTGTGGACGAAGCGTTTGGAGACCGCAATTTAATATGCACTTGTGAGCCAATTGAGTCATATATGGAAGAAGCATAAGTGCTTTTTAACAAAAAATCCTTACTTTAACAGTTTAGGATTTTTTTTATGATTTTAAAATTGCAATCTAAAACGGAATGGTTTATTATTAACTTACTATATTTCAGTAATTTAAATTAAAAAGCGTAATGAATACAAAAATAACAGGTGTAGGAAGCTATATCCCAAGTGGGGTGGCACCTAATAACCAATTTGAAAACCACAGTTTTTATAATGAAGACGGTTCTCTTTTTGGTCATGAAAACGCAGTGATTATTGAAAAATTTGAAGCCATTACCGGTATTTCAGAAAGACGATACATCAAAAATGAATTAACGACTTCAGATATCGCTTTTTTTGCTGCTCAAAGAGCAATTCAAGATGCAGGTATCGATAAAGAAGAACTCGATTATATTATTGTGGCCCATAATTATGGTGATGTAAAACACAACGATCATCAAAGTGACACGGTGCCTAGCATTGGTTCACGAGTAAAGCATCTTCTTAGAATTAAGAACCCGAAATGTGTTGCTTACGATGTTTTGTTTGGTTGTCCCGGTTGGATTGAAGGTATGATACAAGCAAACGCTTTTATTAAAAGTGGTATTGCCAATAAGTGCTTGGTTATCGGTGCCGAGGCTTTATCACGGGTAGTAGATCAACACGATCGCGATTCTATGATTTATAGTGATGGCGCTGGAGCAACTGTAGTTGAAAAAACAAATGACGACTCTGGCATTATTACCCATAGTAGTGCGACGTATGCTTTTGATGAAGCTCATTTTATCTTTTTTGGTGAAAGTAACAACCAAGAAACAAGTGATGCCCGCCGCTACATTAAAATGTACGGTCGAAAAATATACGAGTTTGCTTTAAACAATGTGCCTGAAGCCATGAAAGCCTGTTTGGAAGAAGGTAATGTTGATATTAAAGACCTTAAAAAGGTATTTATTCATCAAGCGAATGAAAAAATGGATGAGGCCATTATCAAACGTTTTTACAAATTATACGGTGATACTCCTCCAAAAAACATTATGCCTATGAGCATTAGTAAATTGGGGAATTCCAGTGTAGCTACTGTTCCTACGCTATTCGATCTAGTTAAGAATGGCAAAATGGAAGGTCACCACTTGAGTGAAGGAGACATCATTTTATTTGCCAGTGTAGGCGCTGGAATGAATATCAACGCAATTCTTTACAAAGTATAATATACTATATGTACGAAGGCAAATTTCCGAAGAAACGCTACAAGCATACCTTACAATTTTTAAAAGAAGTGGTAAAAACCGATGAATCTATTTTAGATTTAGGCGTTTCAAATCCTTTTTCTGAAATTTTACAAAAAGAAGGCTACAGCGTTACCAACACCAAAGGAGAAGACCTCGACCTAAAAACCGAAGCCGTTAAAACCCCCGATTATGATGTAGTTACCGCCTTCGAAATATTTGAACATTTAGTTGCGCCATTTAACGTATTACAAGATATTCAAGCAAAAAAATTGGTGGCTTCCGTTCCTCTAAAATTGTGGTTTGCTTCAGCTTATAAAAGTAAAACCGACGCCCGTGACCGTCACTTTCATGAATTTGAAGATTGGCAATTTGACTGGTTATTGGAAAAAGCCGGATGGACCATTAAAAAACGAACAAAATTTACAAACCCGGTGAAAAAAGTAGGATTTCGGCCTATTTTAAGACGTTTTACCCCTCGGTATTATATGGTATATGCGGAGCGTATATAAATGAAAATCTCAATAATCATACCTGCGCATAATGAAGAAGCTTATTTAAAGCAAACGCTTGAATCGCTAGTATCGCAAACATTGCTTCCTCAAAAAATAATCGTTGTAAACGATCATTCCACAGATGGCACACAAGCAATTATTGAAAATTTTTCCGCCAACTACCCTTTTATCTCGGGGATTGAAACTACTTCAACAGCAAAGCACGAACCCGGAAGTAAAGTAATCAATGCATTTACTAAAGGCTTTGAAGCATTAAATAACGAGTATGATGTAGTATGCAAGTTTGATGCAGACCTCATTTTTCCAAATGATTATTTAGAGAATATTTCTCATTTATTTAATAACAATCCCGATTGTGGCATTGCTGGTGGTTTCTGCTATATTCAGAAAAAAGGTACGTGGGTTTTAGAAAATTTAACCAATACAGATCACGTTCGTGGTGCATTAAAAGCTTATCGAAAAGAATGCTTTAAACAAATTGGCGGATTAAAAAGCACGATGGGTTGGGACACGGTTGATGAATTGCTCGCACAATATCACGGCTGGCAAATTTGTACTAATGAAACCTTACACGTAAAACACTTAAAACCCACTGGAAAAACCTACACCAAAGCAGCTCGTTACAAACAAGGAGAAGCATTTTATAAGCTACGGTATCGATTTGTTTTAACAATAATTGCGGCAGCTAAGCTCTCCCTTAAGAAAAAAAGTTTCACTTATTTTATAGATTGTCTTCGTGGATATATAAAGGCCAAACAAAGTACTACGCAACCTATTGTTTCAGAAAAAGAAGGGGTTTTTATTCGAAACCTTCGCTGGAAGGGAATTAAAAAGAAAATTTTGTAATTTTTTATAACATTTCAGTAACCCATAGGTAATAGATTCTATGTATTTTTGATGTTTTAAACTTAGAATTTACAATGAAAAAAATATCCTTATTCTTCTCAGCAAGTTTACTTTTAATTGCTAGTAGCTGTGTCTCCGTTCAAGTGAAGGACAATAAGCTTTCAACTACTTCAACCAATAAAAAACCCAAAAATATTATCCTATTAATTGGTGATGGCATGGGCTTAAGTCAGGTTTCATCAAGTTTGTTTTTTAATGATCAACCTTCAAATTTTGAACGTTTTTCTACTATTGGATTGATAAAAACGTCTTCTTCAAGCGATGTAATTACCGATTCGGCTGCTGGAGCAACCGCTTTTTCAGCAGGAATAAAAACATATAATGGTGCCATTGGGATGAATAAAGACACCATTCCAGCTCCTACTTTGCTTGAAGAAGTCTCAAAAAAAGGACTGAGTACTGGTTTAATTGCAACTTCTTCCATCGTGCACGCTACACCAGCTAGTTTTTTTGCCCACGTAAAGAAGAGAAGACAATATGACGATATCGCAGCCTTTATGCCTACCAGTGATGTTGACTTTTTTGCTGGCGGCGGACAGAAATTTTTTAACGATAGAAAAGATGGACGCAACCTATATTCTGAATTAGAAGAAAATGGATTTCAAGTCTATACTGATAAGTTACCAACCACACTTTCAGAAAAAAAGGAAGCCATTTTATTAGCCGAAAACGGAATGCCTAAAAAGATTGACGGCAGAGGTGACTTTTTACCAGATGCCACACAGCTGGCTCTTAAACAATTAGCTCAAAATAAAGAAGGTTTCTTCTTAATGGTAGAAGGCTCACAAATAGATTGGGGCGGTCATTCTAATGACGCCGATTATTTAATAGGCGAATTAATTGACTTTGATAAAACCATAGGGGTCGCGCTTGATTTTGCTAAAATTAATGAAGAAACGTTGATAATTGTAACCGCTGATCACGAAACGGGCGGATTTACATTAGCCTCTGATGAAGGGGATTACAACAAAATTAAACCTACCTTTTCAACAGGCGGACACTCTTCAACAATGATTCCTGTTTTTGCAAAAGGGCCTGGGGCAGAACATTTTAAAGGCATTTATGAAAATACTGAAATATATGCTAAAATGAAACAGTTGATTTTAGAATAACACTATTTGAGAACCCTTATTTATTTTAAGTGTAACACTCAATGAATTTTGTTACTTTAGCAGTATCTTAAACGCTTATGAAGTACCTACGTGATATTGGTTCCTATTTTGTAATGATAACAAAGGTTTTTGGTAGTTTTACCAAAAGATCTGTCTTACGGGAACTTATTTTTAAAGAAATTGACGACTTGATCATCAGCTCGCTGGGTATCGTTTCTTTTATTTCTTTTTTTGTGGGAGGTGTGGTCGCCATACAGACCGCGCTTAATATGACAAACCCGATAATCCCTGAATCATTAATTGGATTTGCTACTCGGCAATCGGTTATATTAGAGTTTGCCCCAACCTTCATCTCCATCATTATGGCGGGTAAAGTAGGTTCTTTCATTACTTCGAGCATTGGTTCTATGCGGGTTACCGAACAGATTGATGCGTTAGAGGTAATGGGGATTAATTCATTAAATTATTTAGTATTTCCGAAGATAGTTGCCTTAATGTTCTATCCATTTTTAATTGCAATCGCCATGTTTTTAGGCGTTATTGGAGGGTGGTTAGCCGGTGTGTACGGTGGATTTACGTCCTCGACCGCTTTTATTGAAGGACTACAAGACGATTTTATTCCTTTTCAGTTATTTTATGCTTTTTTCAAAACATTTGTGTTCGCCTTTATTTTGGCAACCGTACCGTCGTGGCAAGGATACTACATGAAAGGAGGGTCACTCGAAGTTGGTAAAGCCAGTACAAATTCCTTTGTATGGACCAGTGTTCTTATTATTCTGGCAAATTATGTAATCACACAACTCCTTTTAAGCTCATGATAAAAGTAGAAGACATACATAAAAGTTTTGGGGACGAAGAAATATTAAAAGGGATTTCTACTATGTTCGAAAAAGGAAAAACCAATCTTATCATAGGCCAGAGTGGTAGCGGTAAAACGGTTATGCTTAAATGCCTAATAGGGTTATTTAAACCAGAAGGAGGTCGTATTTATTATGAAAATGAAGCCATACAAGATATGGACGACGAAAAGCAGCGATCCCTTCGCGAAGATATTGGTATGCTCTTTCAGGGTGGTGCATTGTTCGATTCTATGACGATAGAACAAAACGTGATGTTTCCACTTCGCATGTTCACTAAACAGAAAAAAAGTGAAATGCTGGAACGTGTTAACGAAGTATTGGCGAGGGTAGACCTTAAAAACGTTAATAAAAAATATCCTGCTGAAATTTCTGGAGGGATGCAAAAACGGGTTTCCATTGCCCGGGCCATTGTTAACCGTCCTAAGTTTTTATTCTGTGACGAGCCCAATTCTGGTTTAGATCCAAAAACAGCAACATTAATTGACAACTTAATTCAAGAGTTAACACACGAATACGATATTACCACAGTGGTGGTTACACACGATATGAATTCAGTTATGGAAATTGGACAAAAAGTAGTTCTTCTCAAATTGGGAAAATTGGTGTGGCAAGGAACCAACGAAGAGATCTTTAAAACCGATAATGAAGATGTAACCAATTTTGTATATTCTTCCGATTTATTTAAAAAAATAAGAGAAGTTCAAATAAAAGAGCAATAATTTAACCTAAGCCGTTGCATATCAATTATTTTCCATAATTTTAAAGTCTTAACTTTAAGATTATGAAAAAATTACTACTCTCCAGTATCCTTTCTTTAACTAGTATTTGTCTATTTGGACAAGTTTCATTTGTAAATCAATCGAATCTTATCGGTAACTTTTCTGATAGCTCTGAGTGTGCTGTTGATATGAACGGCGATAATTTAGACGATTATGTTCGTGTTTCCAGCAATGGAATAGGTATTGACTACCAACAACCTGACGGCACTTTCGAGTCCATTATGTACAGCATGGCAATACAAAATGTTCCCAACTGGAGCATCGCAGCGGGTGATCTAGACGGAAATGGATATAACGATTTGGTCTTAGGAAACAGCTCAAGAGTATCCTTTATAATGGCCAATGAAGATGGCACAGAATATACAGAGGATGCTTCTCACAATGAATATATTTTTTCGCAACGCTCTACAATAGCCGACATTGATAACGACGGGGATTTAGACTCTTTTGTGTGCCACGATGTAGATTTAAGCCATCCCTACCGAAACGACGGAAACGGCAATATGACCTTAGATCAGGATTTAATAGAAACTGTTGATCTACCAGGTAATTACGCAGCAATATGGGTAGATTACGACAACGATGGTGATACCGATATGTATTTAACCAAGTGCCGAGGCGGCTCTAGCCCAGGTGATCCAGAACGCGACAATGCCATGTACACTAATAATGGCGATGGAACTTTTACCGAAAATGCTGAAGCCATTGGTATGAAAGACAATGCACAGTCTTGGGCAACCGTTTTTGAAGATTTTGACAATGATGGTGATTTTGATGCTTTTATTGTAAATCACGATTTTCAAAATCGCCTTATGGAAAATGACGGTTCAGGAAAATATACTGATGTAATTGAAGTATCAGGAATAGACCCTGGTGATTTAGGAGCTTGGGAAAATCAAGCAGCCGATTTCAACAACGATGGATTTATAGATATTTTTTCTGAAATGAAAAAAGAACTTTACATCAATAATGGCGATATGACCTTTACCGGAATGGATCTTCCTTTTGATGAAGGTGCCATTGCAGACCTAAACAATGACGGGTTTCTAGATGTGGTGAACGATGGGCAACTATGGATAAATGAAGGAAATAGCGCTAATAATTGGGTGAAAGTAATTTTAAAAGGAACCGACAGTAATTTAAATGGTATTGGTGCCCGAGTTGACATCTACGGAGAATGGGGCAAACAAATGCGCGAAGTACGATCTGGACAAGGGTTTAGCCATATGAATAGCCTTTCTGCTCACTTTGGTATTGGAAGCAGTACAGCTATTGAAAGAATGGTAGTTACGTGGCCTTCTGGCGCGGTTGATGAAATTGAAAACCCAAACATAAATACCCTTCTAGAAATTGAAGAAGGAAGCTCTCCACTTTCCATTGCAGATAATCGAGCCGAGTTCATAAAACTATACCCGAACCCTACTTCTTCTATTTTAAATTTTTCTAACAAAGGACTTATAAACACTCCGGTACAAATAGTAGACATTACCGGTAAAATAATATTGAGTACAAAGATATCTTCAGAAAACACTTTACATGTTGAAGCCTTAAATAGTGGTGTTTATTTTGTACAGCTTAAAGTAGAAGGCCAAAACATAAGCCATAAGTTCATCAAACAATAAAATTAGTTTTCAAAATATTGTCGAAGCGTCCCAAAATTAATTTATTGTGGACGCTTCTTTATGGAGTCTCTTGAACCAACAATGTATCAACTTTCATCTTAATCTTCAGCCAATCGCGAAGTGCTTTGTTTTTCTCTATCTTTTCTTTAGAAGAAACTGTTTTTGCCCAAGAAACATAGACTACCGGTAAAGTATCGGTTTTAGTAAAGTTAGTGGTAACCCTTCTTGAAAAGGAAAACTGCTCCATTTGCTTATAAACAGCTTTTACTTCTTTACTTAAATCTTCAAAAGGGATGTCTTTAACTCGCAATTTTGCAATCTCGTTTTCAAGAAAATCGATTCGGCTATTTTTATCTTGAATAGCCTGTTCATTTTTTACATACAAATCTTCTAAAATTCCTGCTTTTACATCGCTAGAAAGCCTTTCAGCAAGTTCACCACTTTGGTCGGTTCCTTGATAAACACGTAGGTTGGCATCTTGCAACATTTCTACTTCATCCATTTGCGTCAGCCATTCATTTATTGTAGACTGTGGGACAGGTCTTCCAATAAGATAGACTTCAATATCTTTTGTTTGAAAGTCTTGGGTGGATTTCACCACTTCTGCTCCTTCGTATTTAATTACATTCTTTACAAACTCCTTGGTTTTGTTTTCAAAAAGCTGTTGATCCAATAATTTGATAAACAATATAACACTCGGCACCATAACAATTAAAGCGATTAATGATGCTATTTGAGCGGTACGCTTTCTCCGTTTGGAGTTTGCATACCGTACCAAAGGAAAACGTAATATTTTAGAAACTATAAAAGTAGAAAGTGCTATAAAAACAGCGTTGATGGAGAATAAATACAAAGCTCCACCTGCATAATGAAAATTACCGATTGCCAATCCATACCCCACGGTACACAACGGCGGCATAAGCGCTGTGGCAATAGCCACCCCAAAAATAACACTTGCAATAGTTCCACTTTTGGTTTTAGCGATAATAAGTCCTAACCCACCAAAAATAGCAACCAACACGTCCAAAATAGTTGGATACGTGCGTGCTACAAGCTCTGGAGTTTCCTCTGTTAAGGGCGAAAGCTTAAAATATAAAAAAGCCGTCAATACACTTAAAAAAACCATAATCCCGAGGTTGATTAGCGAGCGACGCATGGTTTCCACATCGTTAATCGCTACGGAAAGACCGATACCAACAATAGGCCCCATTAATGGCGAAATTAACATCGCACCAATTACCACAGCCGTACTACTCACATTTAAACCAATGGAGGCTACAAAGATGGAAAATATCAAAATCCAAGCGGTGTGGCCTTTAAAAGGGATATCTTTTTTAACGGCATCGATTGTAGCATCACGATCACTATCAGATCGGATATCGAATAATTCTTTAAAGAATTTTTTGATGCTTTCCCAAGTGTTCAGTTTTACCTGCTCAAATTCTTCATCGTTCGGGGTAACATGAACCTTTTCATTGCTGTCCTTTTCGCTCATCTAAGTATATTTTTTACCAAAAGTTTCTTTAACCTCGGATAGTAATGTTTTAATATCTTGTTCTTTTTTCTTTGGATAAATCAACAACACATCTTCTTTATCCACAATAATATAGTCATCAATTCCATCTACCACAACCAATTTTTTAGTTGAAGAATAAATCATATTTCCATTGGCATCTTTTAGGTGTGGAACAGCGCGAACCACTGCATTTTCTTGAGGATCTTTCTCCATTTTATCATGCAAAGCGCCCCACGTTCCTAAATCGTTCCAATCAAAAGATGCTTTTTTCACATATACGTTATCGGCTTTTTCTATAATAGCGTAGTCGATGGAAATATTTTCAGCCAACTCATAATTTTCGGCAATAAACTCTTTTTCTTCTGACGTGTTATACGCCGGGATTCCTTCAGAAAAAAGGGCATGCATCACCGGATTGTTTTCTTCAAAAGCATCAGTAATACTAGCAACGCTCCATAAAAATATGCCTGCATTCCACATAAAATTACCTTCAGCTAAAAATTGCTTGGCGGTTTCATAATCTGGTTTTTCACGGAACTGTTTCACTTTTTTGATTACTGATCTTTCTTTCTTTTCAGCCTCAATATATCCATAACCGGTATTGGGAAAGGTAGGCTCAATACCTAAAGTCATTAAGTAATCTTCCCGCTGGCACGCATCAAAACAGATTTGAACGTCTTCTAAAAAAGCAGCTTCATCTTCAATCCAGTGATCACTTGGTGCCACTAACATCAAAGCATTTGGATTCTGTTTTTTTA
Source organism: uncultured Marixanthomonas sp. (assembly GCA_913057965.1). GTDB lineage: Bacteria > Bacteroidota > Bacteroidia > Flavobacteriales > Flavobacteriaceae > Marixanthomonas. Next base: position 21,379 of record CAJXPE010000009.1, read on the forward strand.
TTTTTAAAGCAGAAAGTAGAATACACGGCGCGGTATTGCGCATAGCGGGCTCTAAAACGACCTGATCTTCTTCTATTTGAGGTAATTGTTTTAACGTCAACTGTAAATAACGCTCATTGGTAAGCACTAAAATATTTTCTGAAGGAATCATTTTATTAAGCCTAGTAAACGTTTTTTGAAGTAACGTTTGTCCTGTGCCCAACATATCGTGAAACTGCTTGGGAAAATCGGTTGTACTTACCGGCCAAAACCGCGAACCAATTCCGCCAGCCATTATTACTGCATAATAATTGTTATTCATGTTTTAGTATTTTGAAACACGACTTAAAAGAACCATGATACAGGACAGGTTTTTGTTATAATCAAAAAAATATCCAGTGCAATCCATTTTTCCTTTTCTATTTACTTTAAATCCCGTTTATTTTCGTCTTATTTCCTTTTTCGTCGTGGTTCGTGATTCCCTTCAGTCCTGTCTCCCCTGTTTATACTATTTCAAAAACTCCACTTCGGCATTCGGGTTAAACAAATACACTCTTCCAGTTGCTACTTCAAGGCATTCATAGCGTTTTACTTTTTTAATTCCGCGCTTAAATATCTTTCCATTGTACAACCTAAAATGCGCTCCAAAAGGTATTTCAAATATATAGTTTTTATCGTTTGGTGGGTCAAATTGTTTTAATGCGATTGATAAGTTTGCATCCGTATCACTACTCGCCTTCGGATTCCTAAAATGATTTGCCAGTAGCGGCAACAATTGATTAGGAAACACTTCCGGGCGGATAAAAGGCAACATTAATTGCTGAAATGTCCGCTTCCATTCCACTCCGTGTGGTTTTATTACTCTACCATATTTATAAAATGCTACTAAGTGCGCCACCTCATGAACTAACGTAATTAAAAACCGATACGCGTTTAAATTGGCATTTACTGTAATTTGATGCTGGCCATCAGGCATTTTTCGATAATCGCCGTGTCTCGTTACGCGTTCATTTACAATTTTTAAATGAACGTTGTTAGCTTTTATCAATTCGAAAACAGGAGTTACCGAAGCTTTCGGGATGTATTTTTCAAGAACTTGCTGCATGCATTATGGCGTTGAATTTGAAACCTGAAGAATTTTTCCGTTGTAATATTTGTTTCCGGTTAAGGCAAAATCTACGATGTATTCGGCCATTTCTTTAGCAGAAAGTGGCGCTTTATAGCCGGGAAACGCCTCCTCTAACATTTCGGTTTGCACTGCTCCTAAGGCCAATGCGTTAAACGACGGACCATTTTCTTTATATTCTTCAGCCAGTAACTCAGTAAGCGTCAACACGGCTGCTTTACTACTACTATAGGCTGCTAAACCAGGAAATTTCATACTTCCTTGAATACCGCCCATGCTGCTAATATTTACTACGTGACCATTTGTTTTCATAAACGGAAGCACAGCTTGCGTGATTGCTGCCAACCCAAACACATTTACTTCAAACGAATCCTTAAAATCTGCTTGGGTAAGTTTACTAAACGGCTTGTTTACAATATACCCTGAGTTGTTTATCAACACATCTACGTGCTGCCACTTTTCTTTTACAAATTCAGAAACTCTCGCAATATCATCAGCGTCAGTAATATCACACGGAAAGCAATGACAATTTGAAATATCCAACCCGGAGACCGGAACATCATTTCTGGATAACGCTAACACATTGTGGCCAGCATCGGCTAAAATAGGAACCATTTGATAGCCTATTCCTCTGCTAGTACCTGTAACAATTATATTTTTCTTCATAGTTTTAAATATAAACAAATCCCGCTGTCTTCTCAAATGGAACACAGCGGGATTTACAATTCATTTAATATGTTGTATTTATACAAACATCGTAACCGGGTTCTCGATATACTTTCTAACGGTTTCCAAAAACTTAGCTCCTGTAGCGCCATCCACGGTGCGATGATCGCAAGCTAAGGTAACAGTCATCGTATTACCCACAGCAATCGCTCCGTTTTTAACAACGGGCTTTTGTACAATCGCTCCAACTGATAAAATAGCTGAATTTGGTTGGTTGATAATCGAAGTGAACTCCTTAATACCAAACATTCCCAAGTTAGAAACAGTGAATGTGCTTCCTTGCATTTCGTCTGGGCTTATTTTCTTGTTTCGTGCTTTTCCGGCCAATTCTTTTACGTTACCACCAATTTGAGAGAAACTCATCTGGTCTGCAAACTTAAGTACCGGAACCAATAATCCTTCATCTACTGCAACCGCAACACCAATGTGAATATGTTTAGCAATTTTAGTCGTATCGCCATGCCATTGTGTGTTTACTTGTGGATGCTTGCGAAGCGCCATTGCACAGGCTTTAATAATCATATCGTTATACGATATTTTTACATCTGGATCGCTATTTATCGACGTTCGTGCCGAAATAGCATTGTCCATATCCAGCTCAACAGTTAAGTAATAATGTGGCGCTGTAAACTTAGATTCGCCTAAACGTTTGGCAATAGTTTTACGCATTTGAGAGTTTTTAACCTCTTCAAACTCTTCTTGTCCAACTGGGGTGTACGCTTGTCCTCCAACTCCTGGTTGGTAATTTTCTATATCTTTCTTTACAATTCGACCGTGGTCACCACTGCCTTGTATCTGGTTTAAACTGATTCCTTTTTCTTCAGCTAACTTTTTAGCTAATGGGGAAACGAAGATGCGTCCACCATCTTTAGTCGCTTGATTTGATTGTTTTTTATCTGAAGGTTTTGATTTCTCTTTAGAACTATCTTTCGATTTCTCTTCGGATGTATCTTTTGATTTTTTTTCTTTCTTGTCTTCAGATTTATCTTTAGACGTTGAAGCATCGTCTTTCTTCGTTTCTTTTTTCTTGTCTTTTGAAGAGTCACCTCCTTTTTTGAAGTTTTTCATTACTTCTGAAACATCGGTTCCTTCTGGTCCAACAATGGCCAATAATGCATCAACTTTAGCCGTATCGCCTTCTTCAATACCGATTTTAAGCAAGATACCTGAATAGAACGACTCAAACTCCATTGTTGCCTTGTCGGTTTCAATTTCAGCAAGAATATCGCCTTCTTCAATAGTATCGCCTTCATGTTTCAACCACGTGGCAACTGTTCCTTCTTCCATGGTATCACTCAAACGTGGCATTGTTATTACCTCAACCCCTTCCGGCACTTCAGATTTACTGGAACTATCATCATCAGAATCATCTTCTTCTGTTTCATCATCATCATTTTCTTCATCTGAATCATCATCGTTATCATCGTCTTTTTTCTTTGATTCTTTCTTTTTAGATTTTTTAGAATCATCTTTATCTTCAGATTTCTCATCATCTTCTTCAGATTCATCATCAGATTCGTCATCCTTTGATTTTTCCTCATCTTCTTCCGAAGCATCATCAGACTCTTCTTTAGATTTACCGCCGCCGTTTATTAAATCGGAAATATCTTCATCTTCTTCGCCTATAATAGCAAGTAGTTTATCTACTTCAGCTGTTTCACCTTCTTCAATACCAATGTACAATAAAGTCCCTTCGTAAAAGGACTCAAATTCCATCGTGGCTTTGTCGGTTTCTATTTCAGCTAAAATATCGCCTTCTTCTACTTTATCACCTTTGCTTACGAGCCATTTTGCTACGGTTCCTTCTTCCATAGTGTCGCTCAAGCGCGGCATGTTGATTACTTCTGCCATAGTCTATAATTTATGTGGTAAAAAAGGATAATCTTCTTGTTCGTATACTACGTCGTACATCAAGCTTTTATCTGGGTAGTCTGAGTCTTCAGCAAATTTTTCGCATTCCTTCACGCGATCTTTTACTTTTTTGTTGACTTGTTTTATTTCGTCTTCGGTAGCCCATTTTTCTTCGTAGATTTTATGCAATACATACGAAATTGGATCTTCCTCTTGTTTTTTCTTTACTTCTTCTTTAGTACGGTAATGCTGCGCATCACTCATTGAGTGGCCTCTATATCGGTACGTTCTAATTTCTAAAAACGTTGGGCCATCACCACGACGAGCACGATCTATCGCTTCGTCCAGTTCTTTGGCTATTACTTCGGGTTTCATTCCATCAACCGGTTTACACGGCATTTCGTAGCCTAAACCAAGTTTCCAAATATCGGTATGATTTGCAGTTCGTTCTACGGAAGTCCCCATCGCATACCCGTTATTTTCACAAATGAAAACCACTGGTAAATTCCAAAGCATCGCTAAGTTGAACGCTTCGTGAAGCGAACCTTGCCTAACAGCGCCATCTCCCATAAAAGTAAGGGTTACGTTATCGCGCTCAAAATACTTATCAGCAAAAGCAAGTCCGGCACCTAGTGGAATTTGACCCCCAACAATACCGTGACCACCATAAAAACGGTGTTCTTTGGAGAAAATGTGCATAGAACCTCCTAATCCCTGAGAAGTTCCCGTTTTCTTTCCGTACAATTCGGCCATTACTTTTTTAGGATCCACACCCATTCCAATGGGTTGCACATGGTTTCGGTAAGCCGTTATCATTCGGTCTTTATCCAAGTCCATAGCGTGCAAAGCACCAGCCAATACGGCTTCTTGTCCGTTATAAAGATGTAAAAAGCCTCTAACTTTTTGTTTAATGTATACTTGAGCTAACTTGTCTTCAAACTTGCGCCAGAAGAACATGTTCTCGTACCAGTCTAGATATGTTTTCTTTGTAATTTTTTTCATTGGATTGCTATACTATTCCCACATGGGGAAATTAAAACACGATTAACAAAAGTACTATATTCTGAAGTTTTACAAAACACAGAAACATTAAAATAGTACTAAATGTTACAGATAACTTTTATTAAACAACAATGGCAATAAATCTGCAATGGAAGCAGCTTTGGCAACTTTGCCGGTTTCCCCCATAAAATAGATAGCAATGGGAGATTCTTGTTTTATTTCGTATTCTGCGATAGCTTGACGACACGCACCACAAGGGGGAATGGGCGAAGTTAATTCGCGCTGTAAAGAACGGGCCGTGATAGCCATAACTTTAATGTTAGTTTTTGGATGTGTAGCCCCTGCATGGAAAATAGCCACGCGTTCGGCACACAAACCAGATGGAAAAGCGGCATTTTCTTGATTGTTGCCAATTATTATTTCTCCAGAATGTAATGTTAACGCTGCTCCTACTTTAAAACGTGAATAAGGCGCATAAGCATCTTCACGTGCTTGCTGCGCCTTATTCATTAATTTTTGAATGTCTTGGGGTAATTCTGAAACAGAATCATACACCTCAAGGTTTATTTCAATTTTATGTTTCTTCACGTATTGTTTCTTCATTATACCTATAAGGTTTTTTTAGAAACCTCACAGGATGTTTGTTCTTTACCAATCATCCGTTATCAAACATCAAGCATTTTAATATTCGTCATACTCGTCTCCGAAGTTGAACGTCAACCCAAAACGAAGCGTACCTTCTAGTGGGCTTCTTACTTTTGAAGTGGAGAATAAATAAGAAATATCAATATTAATAGCCGTGTATTTAAATCCTGCTCCTAAGGAAAGGAATTTCCTAAACCCTTTATCTTCACTTTCATTAAAATACCCTAAACGGAAAGCAAAAACATCTTGGTACCAATATTCAGCACCTAATGCCCAAGTAAATTCTTTTAATTCTTCTGAAAAACCATCTGGCGCATCCCCGAAAGAAGAGAAAATACCATTAAAGAAACTCTCGTTATAGTAATCATCCTCACGATCTATAACACCATCATTATTCGAGTCGCTTGGTGTTGGAACTAATAGTTTGTTAACTTCAGCATTCACTCCAATTTTATTGTATTCGTCTAAAATAAAATCGAAACCACCACCAAGGCCTAAGTTTGTTGGTAGGTTATTTTCTTGTCCTGTTTCATCGTAGCTTATTTTTGGTCCTATATTAGAGATATTAAAGCCACCTCTCCAACGACCATCGAAATCATTATAAGGAATTTCTTCACTTTGATAGTACCCTGCTACATCGACAGCAAAACTACTTCCTGCATTTGCATCTGCATTTGAAGTTTGCAGTTTTAAATCAGATCTAAGGTATCTACCAGCCACTGCCATAGAGAAGCGCTCACTTAAACGCAAGGCATATGAAACATCGAAAGTAAGTTCATTAGGGCTTTGAAGCAAAGGTTCTTGCTCTGCCGTATCTCTTAGTTCAATGTCACCAAGGCTAAAATAGCGAAAACTTGCAGCAACAGCACTACGCTCATTTATTCTATTATAATAGGTTAGGTTTCCTAAAAAGATATCGTTTACTAACTGGCTTAAGTACGGTGTATAGGTAACTCCCACGCCTTGTTTTGAGACCGCAAAAGCATATTTTGCTGGGTTCCATTGCTGTGAGAAAGCATCGGAAGATGTAGCAACACCAATATCTCCCATACCTGCAGATCGAGCATCAGCGGCAATTAAAACAAAAGGAACTCCTGTTGTAATTACTCTTTGTGCTGTAGCATCTTGTTCTTGGCCAACAGCGTTATAGGACAGTAAAACGATTAAAAAAGGTAGAAATATTTTCTTCATGAGGTTGTAAGTTTTGATCAAATATAAATTTATTTTTTAAAGGATAACTAGTTTTTCAAATTTTTCAGTTTGCTTATTGGTTAACGTAGATTTAACGGTAATCTTATACACGTATACCCCTTTTCCTATTTTATCCCCAAAATCATCACGACCATCCCACACGATATCACGCGAAAGAAAGCCATCGGTATTGATGATTTGGTTTTTGGTCCACACCACTTTCCCAGTAACAGTAAAAACTTGCACTTGAACCTCTAAAGGCTCGAATGGACGGTTGTGGTTAAACCAAAATTCGGTATAGTTTACAAATGGGTTAGGGTAATTGAGTACTTTAGTAATTTTCAACTCATCATCTCCTGCCACTATAAATTGTATTTCGGCTGTAGCGGAATTATTATATACATCCCAAGCTTTAAAAGTTAGCGTATGCAATCCTTTTTCAAGGTCTCTTAACTGATAATTGGTTGTTCCTTTGGTAAAATCATCAACTTCTGCTTGGTAATAATCGTTTACTACAATTGGGTTAGATTCGTCGCCATCTAAAATTGCAATCATATCGTGACCAATACCACTGGCTGTATTAATACCATTTGTATCTTCTAATTTGGCTATAAGTATCGGAGAATCGTTTGTAATACCGCCAGACACAAAACTTTCGTCATTCATGAATAATTTAATATCGGGGCCTCGGTTATCTTCAGGAGCATTTTCGTTTAGCCCCCCTATTTGTACCGAAAGGTCTACGCCTGCCTGATCATCTAACACATTTTCCTTTTCAGCATAAAAATTAACGCGGCCTGTCCCTACGGGTATTTGTATATCACGTGGAACCACAAACTCAAATTCAAAATTACCATTAGTAACTGATGCCTGACCGTTAAAAATGCCTTCCCCCAAGGTGGTAAAATTAAAAACAAACCCTTGGTTGTCATTATTAAGTGTTTGCCGTTCTACCCGTTTATCAAATACTTTTGCTGAAAGAACCCCATTATAATTGGTAAGCACATTGCCATTTTCATCAACAACTTGCCCTCCCATTTTTACTTTACTCAATGCCTGTAACACCTCTTGAGATTGGTTTACCGGTACGTCGTTTATAGTAGTCAACCGCACATTTTTCTTTGGAAATGCCAAGTGCATGGCTGGATCTCCTATATAAAAAACAACACGACGTAAATTATTACTTATATCATTTTTAGCAATCCGTAATGCTTCAGCCGGAGTTTCTGGCACGTTAACACCATACCCAAATAAATTTTCTGCTAGTCTTTTGTTGAATTCAACACCTAATGAAAGAGCTATAGACCTTGTTGTAGTCACCAAGGATATAGCACCCCCCTCTTTATTCCAATACGTTAATTCTCCGGCAGTTATACGCTGCGGATTGTCAAACTTGGTAAATTGACAGGTTATTGTAACAATACACGAATACCTGTTTTTGTTTTTAAGATTATTTGCAAGATTCTTTGTATAAATATACTCTTTTGCCAACCCATCTTCTCCTCCATGACCAAAGTAATTTACTATCAAAGCCCCTACTTCAATATTATTTTTAATCGTTTCATTTACTTCGGGGTAGCGATCACCAGCCGAAGATGATTCTTGCTGATATGCATCTGAATGAATTTTCTTTACATTAATAAATGGCCTGTCTCTTATACACATCTCCGAGCCCACGAGACCTCTCTACATCTCGT